>JAODMY010000050.1 GCA_025465535.1 Glaciihabitans sp. | reverse complement strand
GCGGGCGTCAGATGGCTGAAAATCGAGACTGATCCGATCTGCACGCGAACGTAGTGAACGTGGTGGGTGCGGAACGCGGTCAGCAGTCGCCGCTGTTCGCCTGCATCATTTCGGCGGCTTGATACGTAGACGAAATTCGGCGAGGCGTTAACTGCTGCATCGAGTTCTGGGAAGCGATTTGAGCCGCCGTAGAACGGTGCAAAGGTCAGGGGCAGGCCCACGGCGAAATATTGGGACGGGATTGCCGTCCAATACTCCGCATACGCGTACTGGTCATTGTGGGCGACGAGGTACCGGTTGGTGGCAACCAGCATTGCATCGGTGGTGCGGCCCTGACCGCCCGCGAGGTAACGAACTTGGAAGGCGGTGCTCCCGGCCATTCCGAGGGCGACGGTTGCGACGCAGACCGACGCGACAAGTCGTGAACGGAATCTGACCGGTGACAGTCGCAGGACCGCCGCGATCGCTGCCGCAAAACTCACCGACGTCAGCGGGAACAGGACGAACAGGTAACGCGGGGTCCCGTCGAACCAGGAATAGGGTGATGAGAGGTAGAGGGCGATCGCAACCGGGAATACCAGTAGCAGCACGTCGATTGGTCGGCTTCTCGTCCGTCGCAGCGTGATGACGTCGAGAATGCCACGACGTCTGACGATGATCGCCACAACCCACATGGCGAACACTGCAAGCACTCCGAGCCGGGCAAGAGTGACCGGCACTCCGCCGGTGCCGCCATAACCGGCGAATCCGAGGTACTCGCTCGCGACCGATCTAAACAAGATCGCCGCACGCGTCGTCAGGGTGGTTAGGGGCTGCGGACCGCCCAAGCCAGGCAGACCATGGTGTCGGATCACCCAGACAAGGAGCGGGGCCGCCCCGACGAGGGCAGATGAAATCGAGGCGACGATCGCGCGCCATGAGCGGAGCACGGTGGGTGCCAGCCAAAGTCCCGCGACGATCAGAATTTCGAAGCCCGTCAACCCGGCCCAGAGACAGAAGCCACAGCACAGCCCGAACAGAGAACTCCATAGGAGAGTGACACGCGATGTTGGCTGCACACGGACCGCACCGTGTTCGAACCCAGTCGCTTTGAGCGCGCAAATGATCCCGATGGTGGCGACAAGCTGCGTGGCGTCGTACGAACCATAGGATCGCGTGCCGAGCCACAAGTTCCAAAACGGGCCGATTGCAAAGAAGGACGCAGCGAGAACGGCCATCCACGCCTCCGAGAGCACCAAACGCGCCAACACGTAGGTGGCGACAATGACTAGGGCGCTGAGGAACACCTCCGGGATGCGTAAGGTGAATGGGTTCTGTGGCAGCCGGAAGATCTCGTACTCGCCAGCCTGCAGATATTGTTCAATCGATCCGTTGTAGGTCTGGCCCGCATAGTAGATATAGGCCTGCTGACCCGACAGGATGCGCCTGACCATGAGACCGGTGACCGCCTCATCAGCATCAAGCGTGGCAGTGCTTACCGCAAGCGCGGAGATGCGAAGACTGATCCCAACGATCACGGCAATGACCAAAGCGATATGCGGTCCCGACCAGGATCCCGCCAGGCTCTCCGCGGTGATGGGCCGCGATGGACCGAACGCGCGACGCTGCGGTGTTGTCATCAGGCGTGCCCTTCGACGGACGGTGCCGGCCATGCTACTCGGGCCACCCACCGCTGCGCCTACAAGCCTTGCACTCAAGTGCGTCGCGCTCGGGAGCGTCGGCGACAACCTCGGTCCCTGAACCGAAAAGCCGTCGCACGACGGCTTGAGCCGCCGCGACACCAGAGAGTCGACCTTGAGCGGGCACTTCACCCGAAAGCGGAACCTTGAGCGGGCCGCCCTCAAACCGAACCTTTAAGGGGTCGCCTGAACATGAGCGTTGAGCGGACGACCCGCGACCCGGTTGGCCGCGGGACTGTCAGTATTTACGGCCGGGGCTGGTCGAAACGGACACCTGCGGGGTTGGACGAGCTTGCAAGGAATACAAGCAAGATGATGCCGCCTACCAACGGGATGAGCCCAAGGAAGTAATATCCGCCGCTGCGGTTGATGTCGTGCAAACGGCGCCAGGTCAAGGCAAGAGTGGGAACCAAGACCCCGAGCGAGATGACCCAGAGGACCGCGGCAAGCGCAAAGTAAGCAGGGCCAGGAACGGCCGCGCCGGTGTTGGAAGTGACCGTCGTCCCCGCGGACGCGCTTACGAGGACGATCTCGAAAACGATGGTGATGATCATCCAAATGAGCTGCCACCACCAGAACTCGCTTCGGCTGGCGCGCCCACTGAAGGTTGCGTATTTTTTCCAGAAACGTGCAAACGCAGCACCGATGGATGCGCCATAGAGCGGCGCCCAGAGCGGCGGTTCAGACGGAACCAAAACGGACGACGGCGGCGGATACGACATGAATTCTCCTGAGGTTATCGACCTCGAAAGTGGTCAGCGTTAGTCAAGTGCATGCCACCCCAACTGATGCGTCAACACGCCTTACCGAACCCGATGAAAAGTTGCCTTAACTTTTGAGCGGGCACCGAACGAAA
>JAODMY010000038.1 GCA_025465535.1 Glaciihabitans sp. | reverse complement strand
AGCTGGATCGAGTTCGCTTCCTGCGCAGTGACGCCGCGGAATGCTGCGTGGGTGAACCCACCGCCGCGGGAGCCGACGGTTGTCACGGGCACCTGCAGCGGCATGTCCTGTGCCAGGTCGCGCAGCTCTTGACCTTCCGTGAGCATGCCACGGTAAAGGCCCGCCGCGCCCGAGAATCCGCCGGGCCTGCCGTAGGTGCGGGCAAACTCGGTGACGTCCTCGGGGCTGACTGCAGTAGAGGGGACGCCGTAAAGGGGGTATAGGTACTCCCCGACGAAGGCGTGGGCTTCCTTCTCGAAGAGCAGACGGGCAATGCCAGGGGCCGCAAGGGCACCGATGTACCAGACCCCGCCGTGAGTGACATCCGCCAGCCCTTCTGCGCCGAAGCCTGCCAGGCCCGACTCGATCGCGGTGAGGCTGATCAGGTCCTCAGGATGCGTGGCCGCAAGTCGATAGACCACACCGCCGCTGACGTCCTGCCCCACCACATGCATCGATCCGATGGACAGGTGCTCGATCAGCGCGTGAAGATCCTCGGCGGCGACCGCGCCCGAGTAGTTCTCGTCGGCGATGTCCGAGTCACCGAAACCGCGGAGGTCTACAGCGTAGACGCGGTGACGGGCGGCGAGAAGCGGGATGAGCTTGCGGAACGCCCACCAAGTCTCGGGAAAGCCGTGCACGAGGAGGATAGGCGATCCGTTCGTTCCGGCTGAGACGTAGTGGAGTTCGCTTTCGTTCACCCGGGCGAGATGGTGCGTCACACCGGCGATCGTGGCGCCGGAGGGGGAGATGGTAGGCAATGTTTATCCTGATAATAGACAACATGGTTGTCTAGTTAGACTAGACAACATAGTTGTCGATGTCAACTCCGGTCGTAAGCTTGACCCATGTCCCGGTGCGGTGCCGATCTGGCGCTCCTGCTCCTTGGTAGTTATCGATCCATGGTGAATGCCGCGACCTCTGAACTAGCGTCGCGTGGCTACGAGGACTTCAAGCCCATCCATGAATTTGCGCTTCGGGCGATCGTCGCTGGTGCGGACAGCGCTTCCGATCTGGGAAGGCGCACTTCTGTCTCAAAGCAGGCGGCGGCCAAGACCATCGCGGTGCTCGTTGAGCGGGGATATGTAGTGAGCGCGCCCGACCCCAATGACGCGCGCCGGAAGCGGCTTCAAGTGACAGGCGCCGGGCTTGAGGTGATGTCCCTGGGCGAATCCATCCTCGAAAACCTCCGTGAGAAGTGGAAGGAGCAAATTGGCTCGACAGAGCTTGCAACTCTCGAGGCCCACCTGACTGAACTGGTAGGTGACGCGGCAATTCGAATTGACGCACCAGGATGGGTCGCTCAGGACTCGGCCTAGTACCCAGCGGATTGCAGAAACTGGAGACGAAAGCGTGTCAGTCGTGAACATCCGTTCCGCAGAGGCCTCATCTCGGCCCAAAGTTGACCCGAAATTTTTTGAAGACTGGGCAGAATGTGGGCAGAACTACAACGAGCCTGACCGCATTCCAGAAGGAATGCTGGTCAGGCCGGTGCGGCCGGAGGGAATTGACTCCCCTACTGAGCCGCCGCCAGATCTCGCGGTCAGACACCGGGGCAAGTAGCCCGCAACGCACGATCCAGCGGACTGCTCAGCGGGGGCCCACCCACAGAGGCTTCGCGTCCGCCCACGCGCACTCAACAAGTCGAGACGTCGGTAAATGAAAGAAGGGACGTCACCGCATGGTGCTCATTCTCGTGACTTCTCACGGATTGAGCCTGCTCTGACAGGCTTCGACGTTGTACTGGACGACCTTTTCATCGTGGTGTTATCACCGTCGGGCAACGCGCGGCCGTAGGGTGTTCGGATCCTGAAGCTATCTCGTTCGCCCTCGATGCCATCTTCGCTAGGCCGCTTCGGCTTCTTTGAGTCTCTCGGCGAGAGCCGTGCCGTGTTCGGTGGCGGCGGCATGTGAGCGCTCGAGGTTCTGGGCAGCCAGTTCATGGACGTCGGCGAGGGCAGGGTTGAGGTGCGCGACGGTCAGTTCCGTCTCGATGACTGTGAGATCTAAAGACCAGATCGTTCCGAGGATCAGCTTTAGCCACTCTGTCGCGTGGTCCCAGCCTTCGCGAGGGGTGCCTGCGCCGTATGTACCACCGCGGGCCAGCACGAGGTATGCCGGCTTTCCCGCCATCGGCTTGGTGCCTCTCGGGGAGAGGCGCGGGTCGGTCATCAGTACGTCGATCCACGCTTTCACGTGGGGCGGTATTCCAAAGTTGTACATCGGGATGGCGAAGATGAACGCGTCGGCCTGGGCGAGTTCGTCGCCAAGTTCAGTCGCCAAAGCCAGCGCCTCGCGCTGTCCAGCGGTCCTCTCGTCGACCGGAATTGGGAACCCGCGTAAGGCGTTGGCCCATGCCGTTGACGGAAGCGGGTCGCGGGCAATGTCTCGCCGCAGCACTTTCGTGTCTGGGGCGTCCGCAAGGAGGGCGGATTCCAGGCTGGTGGCAACCGCGCGGGTCACTGAGCCCTCGTCCCGGATGCTTGCGTCAAGTCGAAAAATCGTGGTCATGAAAATCAGTCCTTTAGCTAGCTACTGCGCTGATGATTTGGAGGTGGCGTAAGTTACCTCGGGAGCAGCCAGAATCGCCCGACCGCCACGACCACGGTGAGAGCGAGAAGGACGACATTGACTATCACCGGCCTGCTCTCGTGTCGGCGCCCATGGGTGACCACTGCTCCGATCATGATGATCGCGAGCCCGGTAGCTGCCAGCGGGGTGAGGACGGTGGCAACTCTGATGGCTCCCGGCAAGATAAGGCCGAGCGCACCTAATATTTCGGCCACCGCGACAAGTCGGATCACGCTGGGTGGAAGCTCGGGAAATCCGGCTCTCAGTTTCTCGCTGGGGCGGATGGCCTTGGTGATTCCACTCACGAGGAAGGCAAGGGCGAGCACAATCTGTACTACCCAGAGGGTGACATTCATCGAAGGGATCCTTTCGAGTCGCTTATAGTTACTACTAGTGCGTTGCCCATCATGAGTTAGTTCCGCAACGTTTACAAAAGGCACAATCGTGTTCCTGGGGAACAGAAAGGTCATGATGACGATTCACGCACCGTCCCTCGAGGAGATGACCGCAGCCGAGGATGGCGAGATCCAGATGTCCGACTACGAGAGCGCGTGCATGGCGGGCGGCCGGGGTGAGGCGATCCGCGATGTGCTCAACCACATCGGCGACAAATGGACTCTTCTGATCGTGGGCGCCCTTTCTTTTGGGCATCGCCTGCGGTTCACCGAGCTCCACCGGCACATCCCCGGCATCTCGCAACGCATGCTCACCGTGACCCTCCGCCACCTGGAACGTGACGGCCTGGTAACTCGCACCACGCACGCCGAAGTCCCACCCCGAGTCGAATACGAACTCACCGAGATCGGCATGACCCTCATCGAGCCGGCACGCGCGCTGGGGCGCTGGGCGACCGACAGCTATCTCACTGTGCTCGAGCGCCGTGAACTCTTCGATACCGCCAACTCAGTTTCCAGGAAATCGAAAAGATCAGATCAGTAGCGCCAGATCTATGCCCTCCAACTCGCGCCCTCGAAGCGAAATTTTCGACCGTCCGGCCGACCGCTAAGGGTTGGGCTTTCGGTGAAGTGCCCGCTCAAGGTCCCCCAACTCGCCGGCGACCAGTAGCAATCTCGACCCCATCAATGCGCAGCTCCCCAATCAATCGACAGCACCCACCAGGGGGCCCAGAGCGCCAGATTGAGCGCACTCACGAGTTCACGTCTGAGATGCGCCATCCTTCACCCGATGTTGGGTTGACGAGCGAGATGAACTGCTGCGCTCGCACGCCGTTCGCGAAGCGAATCTCGACAAAGGAGTTCGCGCTATCAAAGCCAATATCTCTCACGCTCACAGTCGGCGTTCCGCTCCGCAGGTCCTTGGCGAAACGGAAGGACTTCGCTGTCACAACGTCGTCACCGGCCTGAGCCCAGTCCGGGGACGGAATCACGGCCTTCATCTCGCTCCGACTCTCATCCGAGAGCGCCTGCAAGTAGCAGCGAACGACTTCCGCTTGAGCCGGCGTCGCTTTCGCAACGGCGGCCGGGTAGGGATGCCAACACCACGCTGGGCAGAGGTCACTGTCGATCGAGGTGATGCTGCACGCGGCCGCATCGATCGCGTGATTGGATACGGCGTTGAACGTGAATAACCCGCCGATGAGAACAGCGACGGCAAGCAGCGCTATAAGCCAGCGACGGTGCCGCCGTGGGCGCGACGCCGAACTCGCGACGTGCTGAACAACTTGCATCAGTCCCCACCCGAATGACCTGCATTGAGCCTCCAAGTTCTGGTCCAGTCAGCATATGGTCTGCGGGTAGAACGGTTGGGCTAAGGAAGAACAGCACCTTATTCCAAGCATCTCCGTTAGACGGCTGCGCTACGGCCGGCTACACGTCTTGCTTCCTGGCCTGAGGGCGACCAATATGATGCGATGACCCACACGCTCGCGGATGGCGCTTGGCTCTACAGGCGGTTTGACACCGACGACGACGAAACGCCCTTCCGGTTCAGCTTTCTACGGTGGGTCACGGTCGGTAATCGCGACGATTATGCGGCGATCGCACTCGCCGAACCTTGGGAGACAAGTTCACGCACTCGAGTTGCTCAAGCGTTCTTCGCCGCTCGACACGTTGGCGTCGATCTTCGCGCGCTCCGCTTCGACGACATTCCAGCGCACGTGCATCTGCTGACGACTCGTCCAGACATCGTCGATGCGTTGGAAATCGACTCTGACGAATTCGAACGAACGGGATGGGCAACGGTTGAGCCTGTTGAATGGCGCGCGGAGGTCGCCTGCGGCCTTCACAAATCTCACGCGGACGAGATCCAGAGTTTCTGGCGGCAGCCCTCCCCTGGGCACTGAGCATGTACAAAGGCCGTCGTCTGCGTCGTCGTCGTAGTCGCCTTGGTCTTAATGGTCGCTCCGTCTCCGCACCATGAGGTGTGAGTGGTGACGGAGAAGAGCGTGCCGCCGAGGAGATTCTTGCCGCTGCGAGTGACGTAGTAGTCCCAGCAATTGATAGCGGCCGCCGCCGCACTCACGGTAGCGGTCTTTGTCGCAATCGACGAGGCACCACTGCCACTCGAATCCGTCACGTCATGGGGGCCAGCGGTGCCCTCCGAGGAGGAGTCGATTGCGTCATCATCGAAGGCGGTGCCTGTGATGGTGACGTCGAACGGAAGTGGCCGGGGGAATGTACCGTCGGGACGGCCCTCGTCAAGTAGATCATTGTGGGCGGCGGGCCCGCGCCGTTGGACTCAGCACACCCAGCAGCACCATAACCAGAAGCAACTCGCCTACCCCGAGTGCGAAGTAGACGGTCTGCAGCCAGGAGTATCCGGTGATGGCTAATTCGACGAAGATCCAAATGATCATGCCGAAGCCCGCGACGGTGGCAGCGATAGAGCTATAAGGGTGCTGACGTTGTGTGGTGATTGCGGCAAGCCCCTGGGTCCCGCCAATCACAACGCCGAGGATTAGCCCAGGGATGAGGTACGACGTGAACGGGGTGCCCCGCAGGTACTCGAGGGGAACCCCCGCGCCGTTGACCACGACGCCGAGTACCCCGCCGCCGATTGCGGAGAGAGCACCAAAGTAGAGCAAGACAATGAGTAGGCTGCGAGCTCGCTTGATCATGGCGTGTGTACGAGGGAGTTGGCGTCTCGCCTCATCGTTACCGGGTACTCGGTTGTGGGGGTACCGATGCGGACGAGCATCTGGATTGTCTGACCGTCGGGGGCATACTCGGCGTGGATTGCCGCGTAGGGAGCAGCCATCGTCGGGTATTCCTGCAGCACCTGGCTCAGGGGCTGCATGACCAGTCCGAGAGTGCGGGCGTGGAGGCAGAACTGTGCGTACAGAATGCCCGCCTGAACCTGTTCTGTTCGGGTGTTTCTCGGGGTGCTGATCAGCGCGTATGCGGCGGTATGGGCTACGCCCGCCGCGGTGAGGGCGATCGCATTCTTGGCTCCGGTCGCGTCATCGTTTAGCGCGGGATCGATCGTGAGAAGCCCCTGCAGAAAGTACTTCATGAACCCACTGGCACCCTGGCCCTCGACAGCGAATCCGGAGCGTGCCTCGTTCTTGGCCTGCTCAGTGCCGAAGAACACGGCATCACTTTCCTTCGTGGCGGCCGCGTACTTGGTTTCGATGAGAGTGCCCTGGATTCCGAAGTCGCCGAGGGTCTTCATGTCCTGCTTGTCGCTGAGGATCGACAGGGTCGCAGGCGACGAGTCGGCGGGGGCGGTAAGCCCGTCGGTCTGCGCCGTGGTCAGCGATGCGGCCGAGTACGGCGAGCGATTCGTGTCCGAGAGGAACAGTGAGGCGTAGTCGTTGGTCTTCGCGGATAAGTCCTTTGCCAAGGTAATTCGCGCCACCGGCAACTCGCTCATCGACGTCTTCAGATCCGTTTCGTCGTAGGTTCCGTTCGGAAACAGATCGAACGACGCCGAGTACCCGAGGTGCTCAGCTGCTACCTGGAGGTAGGCGAGGAAGGTGCCCTGAGAGACCATCGTCTGCCGTGCCAACGGGTCGACTGCCGGCGTGAGTCGGGTCGGGTCGGTGTAGAGGTAGAGGACGTTCGGATCGGTTTTGTCGGGCTGAACCGTCCATGGCTGCATGTTGTGTCCGCTGGGGGCCAGCACCGCTTGAGCCACAACCTGCATTCGTGGGTCGCTGAACTGCTGGTAGTAGGTCGCACTCCACGGTTGGAGGTAGGCCGCCGGCACGAAGATGCCCCCGGTCGTCAGGATGGCGCCGAGACCCAAGACGAGGACCCCGACTACCGATCCGATCGTGATCAACACGATGCGCCGGGCGCGATGCTTCTTGACGACGACGTCATTCATGAGGCGGTCATGACGGGCGTCGGTGCTGCGACCTGCGGCGAAACCGCGGCGGGCTGCCGAGGCGGGTCCGCGAGGTGGATGATCAGCACGATGAGGCCGGCGATGGGCAGCAACAGCCAGAACAACTCAGCCCAGGAGCGGCCAGCATCCCGAAGGCGGCGCACAGTCACGGCCAACGTCGGGACCAGAACAACCAGGCCAAACGCACCAGAAAGGCTCACGCCGAGGTACACCATTCCCTGATCGGTGAAGATGTTCAGCGAGTTCAACGCCAGGTGCGCGATCACGCTGAAAAGAGCGAACCACCAGAACTCCAGCCTCACCGCCGTCCCAGTGAACTCGGCGTACTTTCGGAGAACTGCGCGGACGGACTGAAGCATGTTCATGGGGGTTCCTTCCCGTGGGGATGGCCTCATCCCACTATGCGTTCGCACGATCTCGGTTCCCAGTGCCAAAAGTCCCGATCCGCCTGTTCAGCTTCACTGGGATCGCTTCTGGAGCAAGTAACTCTCAGACATTGAGTCTTCGTCGCCATTTGGGGTACGCTACGGTCAATCATTCCGCGCGGTGCGGTGCTGTTTAACGCACTGCGGAACGCAGTCGATCGTGAGCTTGTCGGCCATTGGGGGATTTCGTGCGTGGAAAAAAGTTTGCATTCGTGACCATCACCGTGGGGGCACTGATTTTCACCTCCAGCACCCCCGCAGCGGCGACTCCACCCGCAGCGGACTTCGGCCTGAGCCATCGAGTGTGCAGCACCCCCGCGGCGGGTTTTGCTGCTTGCCACGTAGAGGTCGTCTATGGAGCCACTGGATTTCCGAGGGCCTCGATCGCGCCAACCGGCCTCGCCCCGGCAACGGTGAAATCCGCCTACGGATTTCCTACCAGCACCTCGGCCGGAGCAGGCAAGACGATCGCGATTGTGGATGCCTACAACGATCCAAGCGCCGAAAGCGACCTGTCGGTTTTCAGCACCAAGTACGGGCTGCCGTCCTGCAGCACCGCAAACGGCTGTTTCCAGAAGGTCAACCAGAGCGGCGGCGCCAAGTTTCCGCGAACGAACAGCGGTTGGGCCCTCGAAATCAGCCTCGACATCCAATGGGCCCATGCGATCGCGCCCGGGGCCAGGATCCTCCTGGTTGAGGCCAACTCGGCGAGCTTCAGCGATCTGCTGGCCGCGGAGAATTTTGCGAAGACGCACGCTGGCTACGTGTCCAACAGCTGGGGTGGCAGCGAGTCGTCGAGCGAGTTGGGATATGACGCCTCGTTCGTGCAACCGGGCGTGAGCTTCTTCGTGTCCTCCGGAGACACTGGTCTTCCCGCCCAATACCCGTCCTCGTCGCCCAACGTCATCTCCGTGGGAGGGACCACCCTCAACTTCAGCAGTTCTGGCGCCTTCCTCTCCGAGACCGGATGGAGTTCCGGCGGCGGGGGATGCAGCGCGTACGAATCCGCGACCGCCGCTCAACGCACCTATTCCGGCTATGGCCAAGCCAACTGCGCTGGCAAGAGGGCAACTCCAGACGTCTCGCTCGACGCCGACCCGGCATCCGGTGTGTCCGTCTATGACACGACGAATTACCAGGGGCAGTCTGGCTGGTACAAGGTCGGTGGAACCAGCGCATCCTCTCCGATGTGGGCCGCCCGATCGGCGGTGGCTGGTGTCGTTGTGGACGCAACCTACGTCTACGGAAGCAGCATGTCCTATCGAGACATCACCACGGGCAACAACGGCGCACCATGTCTCGTTGGTTATGACCTCTGCACCGGTCGAGGCAGCTGGGTGGGAGCCACACCCTGATCGCGAGCCGTGGCCGGTGGAATTAGTTAACCTGGCAATTTGACTCCCCTACTGAGCCGCCGCCAGATCTCGCGGTCAGACACCGGGGCAAGTAGCCCGCAACGCACGATCCAGCGGACTGCTCAGCGGGGGCCCACCCAGAGAGGCTTCGCGTCCGCCCACGCGCACTCAACAAGTCGAGACGTCGGTAAATGAAAGAAGGGACGTCACCGCATGGTGACGTCCCAACTTCTTAAGTGCGCCCGGAGGGATTTGAACCCCCGGCCTATTGATCCGTAGTCGAAGGCCGTTTACCTGGAGCCATAAGGAAGTCGCCGACTTCCCGCCAAAACACTAGTGACTTGGCGCGGCCTTGATGCCACACGTTGACCGCGATGTTCCCCACGTGTGGTTGAAATGTGGGCACGGCCCTGGCGGCGAGGTGGGCGACGAACCAATGAGTCAACCAGGCCAACGACAACTCACGCGCCAAACCGATGTTGCATAAGAGGTGCATAACTGCGAATTCCTCTCGGGCGGGTCTTGCGGGCGTGAACAGCCAACGCGGGCCGTCGCAACCCGCGCTTTGCAGGCAAGTGCCCTTATGAGGTCCG
>JAODMY010000118.1 GCA_025465535.1 Glaciihabitans sp. | reverse complement strand
ATCTCGTTAACGCCTCCTGCAAACAATAAGTGCCAATAAATCACGCACTGACTTCGCCCTCGCTGCCTAAGCGAGCGCACTAAGAAGTCTGTCGGTCCGGGAATGCTCTCTACCCGGGTTCCGGCATAATCAAGAGAGATTGCTGCGTAGTTACGCCTTAGGGCTATGCGGGACTTGAACTCAGGCTGGACTCGTTGACCTAGATGCTTGTGGCAAAGGTCAGAGCCAAGTAAAACGTCTTCACAAGCTACGCCCGTAGAAGGCACAGGCTTACAGCAGTGGACGGGGGTTCAATTCCCCCCATCTCCACCATCGGCCGCTATCGCACGTTGTTGTTTGGGTTCTCACGTTTCGTCGACGAGGGACAAGATCTCTGGGGAGACAGCGTGGGCCATACCCAACGACAACATCGCGCCGTGCTCGGGCGTGTGGATGCTCAACCCGCCACTCGGCCGATCCCAGGTCCGATCGCGATCCTCCCGGAGTCGCGCGAGGATCTCGCTGCGGAGATCCGCAGCGTCGGCGGGACGGTCGGGCCGCTCGGACGGGACACCCGGGGGATCGTCTGGTTGTCGAAGCCGCGCGCGGCCGAGCTCGCCGGGATCCTCGCTGGCCATCCGGATGTCGGCTGGGTTCAGCTGCCGTCCGCCGGAGTTGACGGGTACGCGGACCTCTTCGCCGCGCAGCGCGGCGCCCTCCCGATCTGGACGAGCGCAAAGGGTGCGTACTCGCAGCCCGTCGCCGAGCACGCGCTCATGCTCTCCTTTGCGCTGCTGCGACAGCTCCAGCGCAACGCCAGGGACACATCGTGGTCGTTGCGGAGTGACGGACGCTCGCTCTTCGGGCGCCGAATAGTCATTGTTGGCGCGGGCGGGATCGCGGTCGAACTGATCCGCCAGCTCCAGCCGTTTGACGTCGAAGTGACAGTCGTGCGGAGCAGCGAAGGCGATGTTCCCGGTGCGCGCCAGACCGTAACGGTCGACCACCTGCGCGACGTACTTCCAGGCGCAGACGTCGTCGTGATTGCCGCGGCACTCACCGACGCGACCAGGGGGCTCATCGGTGCTGCGGAGCTGAAGCTGATAGGTCCGGAAGGTTTTCTCGTGAACGTCGCGCGCGGCGGTCTCGTGGACACGGACGCCCTCATCGGGGCACTCGCCTCCGGTGGCCTCGGTGGCGCTGCCCTCGACGTAACCGATCCGGAACCGCTTCCGGACGGGCACCCGCTCTGGGCGGAGCCGCGGTGCATTATCACCTCCCACAGCGCGGACAACGAGGAGATGATCCGACCACTTCTTGCTGAGCGGGTACGTTTCAACGCCGCGGCATTCCTGGGCCGCGGAGCTTTCATCGGGGTCGTCGACCCGGACCTCGGCTACTAATCACGAGGGCCGGCACGACCACGATCGGTTCCATCGCTACGAGCGTGGACTGCGACGAGTCTGTCTACTTTTGCGCCTTCTTTGCGCAAGGCGTGAGTCAACTTGCGATTGATTCTGCAAGAACTTAATAATTCGTTGACAATTCTTCACAGGCCCTTGTGGGGTGCTGCACAACGGCTATAAAGTCGCGTCGTTCGTGGTGGCCTCGTCGCCCCGGGCCCCCCGAAGGCGCGAGCCACCCCAAAAGAAAACGAGTCAACGATGACACGGACTTTCCCACTACTACCGCGGGCCTCCCGCGCCAGGTCGAGTCGGTTGATTGCCGCATCGGCAACCACCTTCGCACTCGCCGCCAGCGCGGTTCTCGGCGCCGGCGCCGCAGCACAGGCGACCACTCCGTCGGCCGCTCCCGTTGTGACGAGGGCCGCTCTTGCCCCGTCGCTCGTCACGGGCCGGGGCGCCAATGTGTCCTTCAGCGAACAGGAGGCGGAGAAAGCCGTCACCAACGGAAGCATCCTGCCCGTTGGCACTGCCGCTTACACCCTCTCGGCCGAGGCATCCGGACGCTCGGCGGTGAGCCTGGCACCCGGCCAGTACGTGGAATTCACGCTACCGAGCGCGGCCAACGCGATCACCGTGAGGTACAGCATCCCGGATGCGCCGACCGGCGGCGGCATCACCTCGCCGCTGAAGGTCGCGGTGAACGGCGGGGCCGCGAAGACGATGACTCTGACGTCGCAGTACGCGTGGCTGTACAACCAGTACCCGTTCTCGAATGACCCGAATGCGGGGATCCTCGCGCCCGACCAGTGGATAGCGGAGTGCGGCTGCGTTCCCTCCCAGACGAAGCCGACACCCACGGTTGCCACCCCGTATCGACCGAACCACTTCTACGACGAGCAGCGCCTGCTGCTCGGGCACACCTACAAGGCTGGCGAGAAGGTCCGACTGACCGTCCCCACCGGAAGCCCTGCCGCGACAACGGTTGTCGACCTTCTCGACTCCCAGCTTGTTGCGCGGCCCACGGTCGACCCGCACGCCGCTAATGTGCTGGCGTTCGGCGCCGATCCGTCCGGCAGGCGTGACTCCGCGAACGCGTTCGACAAGGCGATCGCATTTGCGAAGAAGGCGCACCTCAAGGTCTACGTTCCGAAGGGCACCTACCAGGTCGATCGCCACATCATCGTCGACAACGTCACGATCGAGGGCGCTGGTAACTGGTACACGATCATCACCGGACACGAGGTGACGCTGAGCACCCCTGCCCCCGATGGATCCGTGCACACCGGTGTCGGATTCTATGGAAAGGACGCCTCGGCCGGCGGAAGCACCAACGTTCACCTGTCGGGCTTCGCGATCGAGGGGGATGTGCGCGACCGCGTCGACACCGACCAGGTCAACGGCATCGGTGGAGCGCTGAACAACTCGACGATCGACGGCCTTTACATCGACCACACCAAGGCCGGCATCTGGATCGATGGCCCGGTCGACAACCTGAAGATCACGAACAACATCATCGTGAACCAGACGGCAGACGGCATCAACTTCCACACCGGCGTCACGAACTCGACAGTGTCGAACAACTTCATCCGCAACACGGGTGATGACGCCATCGCGCTCTGGTCGGACAAGGTCGAGGATGCGAACGACGTGATCGACCACAACACCATCCAGACCCCCGTGCTCGCCAACGGCCTCGCGGTTTACGGCGGCACCGACAACACGCTGTCGAACAACCTGGTGGCCGATCCGATCCGCGAGGGTAGCGGCATCCAGGTCGGTTCGAGGTTCGGAGCCGAGGCCTTCACCGGCCACCTCTGGATCACGGACAACACGACGGTTCGGGCCGGCACGTATGAGCTGAACTGGAACATCGGTCTCGGCGCGATCTGGATCTACGCGCTCGAGAAGAACATCAGCGCCGATATCGAGGTGACCGGAGACAACTTCCTCGACAACACCTACAACGCGATCATGATGGTCAGCGACTTCCCGGTCAAAGACCTGTACTCCATCACGAACGTCCACTTCAAGGACATCAAGGTGGACGGCACGGGAACCTCCGTGCTGAGCGCTCGCGTCGCCGGGTCCGCCACCTTCGAAAACGTGGATGCGCGCAACGTCGGCGCAGTCGGCATCAACAACTGCGGGTCGTTCCACTTCACCCCAGCCGGCTCGGAGTTCGCTCCGGTCGACCTCGGCGGCAACGACGGGGGCGGCACGACGGGTCCGTGGATGGCGTCCTGGGAGCTGCCCAACACCATCACGTGCGCCGACCGCCCGGCGGTAGTCGTGCCGCCGGTGCCCACCACCTGGTGACGATCGACCGATGACGATCATGAGGGGCCATCCGCTCGGCGGCCCCTCATGACCGCGTTGGTGGCGGGCGTCAGGAGTTGAGCAACGCCCTCGCCGTTGTCTCGTCGATAATGAGGTCGGTAACGAGTCGGGCGGCGAGCGCGCCAAGGAGCGCCGGCAGTTTTGATACCCCGGCGCTGACGCACACGCGCCGCGGCGCCGCGCGAAGAAGCCCGAGCGGGGTTCCGCTCGAACGATCGTTCATGGGGATGCGATCGGAGCTCCCATCGGCGCGGTAGAACACGGTCGCGACGTCACCGACCACCTCGGACTCCCTGAGCGACCGGTAGTCCGCGGGTTCGAGATATTCGCCGATGTAGACGCGGCTCGGCACCTCAGCGAGGGGAGAGCCGAGTCCAAAGACCGCGACATCCATGCGCGATTGAAGGTCGAGAACACGTTTGGTGGAGCGCTCGGCCCAGAGCGCGTCTTTGGTCGAACTCCGGTCGAAGAAGGCCGGGACAGGAAACTGCTGCACCTTTGCCCCGAACGCGACCCCGAATCGCTGGAGGATCTCGCTCGAGTAGTCGATGCCGGTCGTTTGGGTGTTTCCCGCGCCGTTGAGCTGAACGATTTCGGTGTTGTGTGTCTGCTTCACGACGAGGTGGCGACTGATCGCGCTGACGGTCGAACCCCAGGCGACGCCGATGATCATGTTCGAGTCGACGAACTGGCCGAGCAGCCTTGCCGCGGAGATGGCGACGCGCTCGAGACGATCGACCTCGCTGGTCTGGCCTCCAACCGGCACGATGTGAGTCGTTATGCCGAAGCGCTGGTAGAGGTCGCTCTGCACATGAGACGACTGGTCGAGAGGGGATCTGACGTTGATCTCTACCAGCCCAATGTCGCGCGCGTGAGTCAGTAGCCGGGATACGGAGGAGCGTGAGGTGCCGAGCTCGTGCGCGATTGCCTCCATGGTGAGATCCTGCTGGTAGTACAACTGGGCCGCCCGCAGAGCGTCGATCCGTTTGGGTGGATGTGCGGCCCCGGTACCTGCTGACGCGGGCTTCGCGGCATTCTCGCTAGTCGACACGGGTGACTCCTGCACAAATGTTCATCGCCATTGACCGGATGTGTTCATGGTGTTCAGACTTGCACATGTCCCTCGAGAAAGTGAAGGCCGGAAAGACGTGTCAAGGAAAAAGCAGGAAGCTCCGCGGGAGCGCGCAAACGTTGCGGCACTTCAAGCTCGTCCACACGCGGATGTTCTGATCATCGGCGGGGGCATCAACGGGATCTCGACCTTCCGCGACCTTGCGCTCCAGGGGGTGGATGTTGTCGTTGTCGATCGCGGTGACTACCTGTCAGGGGCCTCGAGCGCGTCGTCCCACATGATCCACGGCGGCATCCGGTACCTGGAAAACGGGGAGTTCCGGCTCGTACGGGAATCCGTGCGCGAGCGCAACGCCCTGCTCCGGAACGCTCCGCACTATGTGAAGCCGCTCGAGACGACGATCCCGATCTACTCCACCTTCTCGGGCGTTGTGGCCGCGCCGTTTCGGCTGCTGACACACAAACAGGGCAAACCGAAGGAGCGCGGCGCCCTGCTGATCAAGACCGGCCTGACCATCTACGACCTGTTCTCTCGAGGCGGTGGGATGCTGCCACGACACGTCTTCCACGGCCGCAAGCGGTCGCTGGCGAAGCTGCCAGGGCTCAATCCGAAGCTGAAGTACACCGCGACGTACTACGACGCTTCGGTGCACGAATCGGAACGCCTTGGTCTCGACGTGCTTGCCGACGGGATTGCCGCCGGATCAGCCAGCGGGCCAGCGATCGGGTCAGGATCGGCAAGCGGGTCAGATGCTTCCCGCGCTCGCAGCGCGAACTACGTCGAAGCAGTCGGCGTTACCGCTGACGGCGTGACCCTGAGGGATCGCGAGACCGGTGAGGAGTTCTCCTTCACCGCGCGGGTGATCGTCAACGCCTCCGGGCCGTGGACCGACCTGACCAACGAGGTCATGGGCTCCGCCACCGACCTGATGGGTGGGACCAAGGGTTCGCACATCGTGCTCGAGAACCAGGAGCTGTTCGACGCGTGCCACAACCGCGAGATGTTCTTCGAGAACGACGACGGGCGCATCGTCCTCATCCATCCCTTGAAGGGGCGCGTGATGGTCGGCACCTCGGATCTCGACGCCGATCCGCGCGAGCCCGCCATCTGTACGGAGGAGGAGGTCGACTACTTCTTCGGCCTCGTCTCGCACGTGTTTCCCGCGATCCCGGTCGATCGGGTGCAGATCGTGTACCGATTCTCGGGCATCCGCCCGCTCCCTAGGCACGATGACACCCAACCCGGCTTCGTCTCTCGCGACTACGCGATTGTGTCGGGGAACGCGCCCGACTTGCCCGGCACACCGGTGCTCAGCCTTGTCGGGGGCAAATGGACCACCTTTCGCGCGCTCGGTGAACAGCTGAGCGACAGGGTGCTCGCGCTAATCGGAGTGAAGCGCACGATCTCGACCGAGAAGCTGGCCATTGGCGGGGGAGTGCGGTATCCCACGACAGCAGAGCGCCGGGCGGCCTGGGTCGACACACATCGCGGCGAACAGACCAGCGCCCGCGCCGCCCAGCTCCTTGAGCGGTACGGCACTCGAGCGGTCGAGGTACTGGATTCGATCGCGGCGGACCCGGATCAACCGCTCGCACACGATCCGAGTTTCAGCACGGGCGAGATCCGGCACATCGTGGAGAACGAATCGGTCGTCCACCTGCTCGATCTTGTGCTGCGCCGGACCAATCACGCTTTCACCGGTGACCTCACGATCGAGATGCTCGACGAGCTCGCTGAACTGGCCGGAGATGTTCTTGGCTGGAGTGGCGAGCGAAAGGCGGAAGAGGTCCGTGGCACGGCCGAGATGCTCACGACATTTCACGGCATGCGATTGGATGGTCACGTCGCGCTAAGCGCGTAGTGGCTGCGGGGATCCAGATTGACAACAAGGGAGTTGGCGCCATGAACGACTACATCGTGGCCATTGACCAGGGAACGACCAGCACGCGCGCGATCGTTTTCGACCATGCGGGAGTGGTCGTTTCGGTCGGGCAGAAGGAACACGCACAGATCCTTCCGCGAGCCGGATGGGTCGAACACGATCCTCTCGAGATCTGGCGCAATACCCAGGAGGTCATCGGGGTCGCGCTGTCGAAGGCCGACATCACCAGGCACAGCATCGCCGCGATCGGGATCACGAATCAGCGCGAGACGACCGTGGTGTGGGACAGGAACACCGGGGAGCCCGTCTACAACGCCATCGTCTGGCAGG
>JAODMY010000112.1 GCA_025465535.1 Glaciihabitans sp. | reverse complement strand
GCGCGGGCAGCGTGGTCGGCCCCCACCGGGTCCGCTCCTTCTCCGCTAGTGGACGACGTCGAAATCCACAGGTTGGCGAGCTCTTCGATGGGCGCGTTGGGCTCGCGCCAACCTGGACCCATGGTTGATGTCGAGCAAACGATCAAAGCGCTGGGGATGTTTGCTCGGCGTCGGGACCTGCTGCAGCGGGGTTTCGACGATTCTGACATCACGGCCGCGCTGGCTGCCCACAGGATTTTTCGGGTTCGACAGGGATGGTTCTCGGTACCGGATGCGCCAGCCGATGGTGTCGAGGCCGTCCGCGTCGGTGGCAAACTCACGGGTGTGGCCGCGCTCGCCAGCTACGGACTCAGGGTTCCCCGCCGCGAATATATCGATGTCGTCGTTCCCAGGCAGGCGTGTCGGCTGCGAAGCCCAACGAACCGATCCGCGCCTCTCGCCGCGAGCGAGCGAGCGCGCATTCATTGGACGGAAGATCCCTACGTGGAGGGACAGGGCGGCCCCTGGCGGGTATCGCTGGATGACGCTCTCGTGTTTTTGTTGAAGTCCGAGACGCGCGACATCGCGGTTGCGTGTTTGTCTGCCGTCGCGAGGTACATCAGGTGGCCGCAGAGCCGAGTGGCCGGCGTTTTCGCGCGAGCTCCTCGCCGAGTGGCCAGCTGGCTGCCCCTAGTTTGTGCACTTGACGACTCTCACGGCGAGACGTTCGTGCGCCTCTGGCTGACCGACGCCGGAATTCCGTGGGAGTCGCAGCCGCGCTTTCCCGGCGTGGGCAAAATCGATGGCCGCGTCTCGCCGAACGTGTTTGTGGAGATCGATGGCGCGCAGCACGACCCCAACTGGACGGGCGAAACTCCCAGTTCGTACGGCCCCGATCACGATCGAGACGCGACCGTTGTAATCGGCGGCGGGACCGTCTTGCGGTACGTGTACCGGCAGCTGTACTCGGACTGGCCGCGCTGCCTCGCGGCCGTTCGTCGCGCCCGTGAAGATGACCTGGAGTTGATCGCCAGGCGCGAACAACACCCGTCTCCACCACGCTCCCTGAGCCGAAAACGAAGGAGTTAGGAGCGATTCCGGCCGCGAAACGGGCTTTCGGTACGGTTCGGGCGCGATTCTCCTTCGTTTTGAGAAGCCCGGCAGTCAGAAGCCCACAGCCGCTAGCCCAGCAACCCAGCAACCCCGCAGCCCAGCCGCTGACCCACCAGCAGCCCAGCCGCTGGCCCACCAGCAGCCAGCAACCCACCAGCCGCTAGCCCACCAGCCAGCAGCCCTGCGCCCGCTACCCCACCAGCCGCTGGCCGAACGCGCGACGGTAGCTCGTCGGCGTGGTTTGCAGCACCTTGAGGAAGTGGTGCCGCATGACGGCGGCCGTGCCGAATCCGGTGTTTTGGGCGACCGTCTCGAGGCCGAGATCCGTCGTCTCCAGCTGCTGCTGTGCCCGAAGGATGCGCTGGCGATTCAGCCAGGCGGACGGCGTCGTGCCCATATCGGCTCGAAACCGGCGAGCGAAGGTCCGGGAGGACATGAGCGCCTTGCGCGCAAGTTGGTCGATCGTGAGATCCTCGGCGAGATTATCGAGCATCCATTCGGCGACGGAGGCGAGTGAGTCTCCGCAGCGCTCCTGAACCGGTGAGGGGATGTACTGGGCCTGGCCGCCGTCGCGCTGCGGCGGGATCACCATCCTTCGCGCGATCACGTTGGCGGCGGCCGCACCGTGCTCGAGCCGCACGAGGTGAAGGGCCGCGTCGATCCCCGCCGCAGTGCCGGCGCTCGTGATGACTCGGCCGTCCTGCACGAAGAGCACATCGGGGTCCACCTCGGTCGCCGGATATTCCGCCGCGAGTCGGTCGGCGTGCATCCAGTGGGTGGTCGCGCGACGACCGTTGAGGACGCCGGCCTCGGCGAGGACGAACGCTCCGCTGCAGACGCTGAGGATCCACGCTCCACGCGCCTCCGCATCCCGAATGACCTGGAGCACTCGCGGATCGACGCCATCCCAAGTATGCGCCGGGACGGCGATCAGGTCGGCATCCGCCGCGACCTCGAGGCCGGCGTCGATCATCATGTCGAAGCCGAGGCTCGTCCTGACCGGTCCGGGGACGGCCGTCGCGATCGTGAAGTCGAATCTGGGGCCGCCGGTGTCGGTTCGGTCGATTCCGAAGACCTCGCAGACGACACCGAACTCGAATGGCGCGACTCCGGGGAGGGCGAGGACGACGACTTTTTGCAGCATGACAACTCCGTGGCAGTTGTGAATGGAATAGGCATATCCTGCCACACCTGCTATTCACGCGGCGGGACGAATGAGCAGTCGTGGTCAAGTAGTTTTGAACGCATGAGTTGGCTTGTGACCGGCGGCGCCGGATATATCGGTTCCCACATCGTTCGGGCACTCGGCGAAGCAGGGCTCGAACCCGTCGTCGTCGACGACCTCTCCAGTGGACACGCCTCCTTCGTCGCCGCCGACGTCCCGTTCGTGCGCGGGAGCATCCTCGACCGCGACGTTCTCGTGTCGACGATCGAGCGGTACGACGTCACGGGGGTCATCCACGTCGCCGGGTTCAAGTACGCGGGAGTGTCCGTGCAGCGCCCGCTGCACACCTACGAGCAAAACGTCACGGGGATGGCGAGCCTCCTCGCCGCCATGCAGCAGAAGGGCGTCGAGAGGATCGTGTTCTCCTCGAGCGCCGCCGTCTACGGGACCCCGCCGACCGAGATCGTGACCGAGGCCACGCCGAAGAATCCGGAGTCGCCGTACGGCGAGAGCAAACTGATCGGCGAGTGGCTGCTTCGCGACCAGGAGACCGCGACCGGCCTTCGCCACACCGCGCTGCGTTATTTCAACGTCGTGGGAAGCGGTGACGTCTCGCTCTATGACACGAGCCCGCACAACCTGTTCCCGCTGGTGTTCGAGGCGCTGGTCGACGGCAGGACGCCCCGCATCAACGGGGATGACTACCCGACGCCGGATGGGACCGCCGTTCGTGACTACATCCACGTTGCCGATCTCGCGACCTCCCACGTCGCTGCCGCACGTCGGCTGGATGCGGGGGAGAACCTCGAGGCCGCCTACAACCTCGGCAGCGGCGACGGCGTCTCTGTGCGGGAGATCATGACCGCGATCGCCGATGTCACGGGCATCGACTTCACTCCCGAGATTGCTCCGAGGCGTGCTGGAGACCCCGCGCGCATCGTGACGAGCGGTGAACTTGCCGCTCGGGATATCGATTGGCGGATGCGCCATACCCTGCGCGACATGGTCGCGAGCGCGTGGGAGGCGCGACGGGCGGCAGCAGCGTCGGGGGCCTGAAATCGCCGGGGCGAAATCGTTAGCTTCCTCCGGCGCGCCGCACGCCCCGTTCTAGGGTCAAAGGTTTTATCATCGGCGACTTGACTCTCGTGAATTACACAGGTGTAATTATCACTAACGCGATTTGCGTCACTTGTGCAATACGCGAAAGGGGAAGATTCGATGGCCAGCAGTGCATTTGAGCCGCACGACTACCGTCCCTCCGTCCCCGACAACTGGTTTGTCGATCCTGTTCGACTCGGCGTTCCCGGCGTCCGACAGCCAGATGGCGGGTACAACGGGAACGGGGTGCCGAACGGCGCCGCGAGCACTGACGACAACGAGCTCGCCTGGCAGGCAGACTCGCTCTGTGCGCAGACCGACCCCGAGGCCTTCTTCCCCGAAAAGGGCGGGTCCACAAGAGACGCCAAGAAAATTTGCAGTTCGTGCGAGGTTCGTTCCCAGTGTCTCGAATATGCGCTCGAGAATGACGAGCGGTTCGGGATTTGGGGCGGTTTGTCGGAGCGGGAGCGGCGCAAACTCCGTAAGCGCGCCTAGTCTCGACTAGATGCAGCCGAGAGTTACCGCGATACTTGTCGCCCGAAATGGCGCCGACTTCCTCGAGGGAACCCTCGCCGCATTGCAGGGCCAGACCCGTCGACCCGACTCCATCGTCCTCGTGGATGCCGGCTCGAGCGACGCGACACCCGCTCTCCTCGCGGCCGCAAATCCGACCCAGCTGGTAACGGTTTCTTCCCGCGGCGGCTTCGGTGCCGGCGTGGCGCAGGCCGTACACGTCGCGGTGCCCCAGGACACTGAAGATCTCTGGATCTGGCTGCTCAACTCAGACAACGCACCGGAGCCCACAGCGTTGGCGAGCCTGCTTGCCGCCGTCGAGATCGCCCCATCCGTCGCGGTCGCCGGACCCAAGCTCATGCGAGCCGACGAAGCTGACATCATCGCGCGCTATGGCGAATCGATGACCCGGTACGGCGCATCCGTCCTCCTGGTCGAAGACGAACTCGACCAGGCACAGTACGACAGCCAGAGCGACCTTCTCGGGGTTGCCTCCGCCGGAATGCTCGTCCGCCGTTCCGTGTGGGGCGCGCTCGGAGGATTCGATCCAGGGCTGCCCTCCATGGATGCCGCACTCGATTTCTCGATTCGGGCCCGGCTCGCCGGTCACCGCGTGATCGGGGTGCCCGCCGCCCGGGTGGCGAGCGCCGGGGGGCCGGAACTCTTCGGCCGCCGATCGTTGTCGCCCTCGGCGGCAATGCGCCTTCGCCGCCGCGCCCAGCTTCACCGTCGCATGGTCTACTCCCGCGGCATCATGTTGCTGGTCAACTGGCTGTCGCTCGTGCCGCTCGCGTTACTCCGATCGATCATGCAACTCATCCGGAAGCAGCCGGGAGCGGTCGGCGGCGAGCTCGGTTCGGCGTTCGCGACGGCGTTCTCCGGCACCGTCGGACCGGCACGCAGCAATCTTCGGCGCACACGAAAACTCGGTTGGGCCGCGATTGCCCCGCTGCGGGTATCCTCCTCGCTCGCTCGCGAACGAAGGGCAGGGCGGAGCTTCGCAAGCGACTACGAGACGGACGCGGACGCTCCGGTGCGCACGCGGGCGAGCTTCATCTCCGGTGGCGGCGCGGGGGTTGTCGTGTTGACTGCCATCGTCGGAGTGCTCGCGTTCAGCCCGCTGCTCGGCGCAGCTGCGGTGGCCGGTGGCGCGCTGCTGCCGCTGTCTCCGACCGTGAGCGGGCTCTGGTCGCATGTCGGGTACGGCTGGCACGATGTCGGCGGTGGATTCGTCGGTGCATCCGATCCGTTCTCCGCTGTGCTTGCCGTGCTGGGCTCGCTCACATTCTGGGCGCCGTCCTTCAGCATCGTCCTGCTCTACCTCGCTGCCCTTCCGATTGCGGCCCTCGGCGCGTGGTGGTGCGCGACACGGATCTCGGAGCGGGCCTGGCCGCCGGCGATCGCGGCCCTCCTCTGGGCGTTTGCGCCGCCGTTCCTCTCCTCGATGGGGAGCGGACACCTCGGCGCTGTGCTCGTGCACATTCTGTTACCGTGGCTCGTTCTGGCGGCGATCCTCGCGGCGAGGAGCTGGGCAGCTGGTGCCGCTGCGGCGCTGCTGTTCGCTGCCGTCGCTGCTTCGTCCCCGAGCATCGTGCCGGCCCTTGTCGTCATGCTGTTGGCCTGGATAGCGGCCAAGCCCAAGGCCGTGATCAGGCTGGTGGGGATCGTGATTCCGGCCGCGGTCCTGTTCGCGCCGCTCGTGATCACGCAGTTCGCTCGCGGCAACCCGCTCGCGGTGTTCGCGGACCCCGGCTCGCCGACTCCGACCGGTGGCGTATCCACTACGCAGCTTCTGCTTGGCTCGCCGGACTCCAATCTCGGCGGCTGGTCGACGATCGGTGACCTGTTCAACGTCGCGGCTCTTCCCGGTCCGCTCGTGCTCACCATCCTGCTCGCGCCGCTTGCCATCCTTGCGCTGGCATCGGCGTTCCTGCCGGGCCTTCTCCGTAGCATCCCGTCCCTCCTCGTGGCACTTCTCGGGTTTGTCATGGCCGTCGTCGTCATCAACTTCAGCTTCACGGCCGTCGGGGCGGATTCCGTCGCACTTTGGCCGGGTGCCGCCCTCAGCCTGTACTGGCTCGGCCTCGTCGGTGCCGTCGTCGTCGCGCTTGATGCCTTCCGACGTCTCGCGGCGCTTCCGGCGCTTGTTGTCGCGCTCGCGTCGACCCTCGCGGCAGCCCCGCTGTTGACAGCCCCGCTGGCCGGCAATTCGCACATCGCGGCGGGATCGGGGGCGCTCGTTCCCGCCTACGTCAACGCGCAGGCGACGCAGTATCCGCAGATCGGGACGCTCGTGCTCACGGCGCAGAAGAACGGTGCGCTGTCGGCTGATCTCGAACGGGGGACCGGGGCAACCCTTGATGGAGCATCAACGCTCACGGCGACGCAGTCCAGCCTGTCGAAGGCGGAACTCTCGACGGCGACGCTCGCGGGCAATCTCGCTTCGCGCAGTGGCCTCGACACCCCCTCGGCGCTGAACGCGAAGCACATCGGGTTCGTCCTGCTCGCTAACACGACAGGTTCAGGAAGCGCGGCCGACGTGCACCAGCGGACGGAGGATGCGCTCGACGGAAATCGTGCGCTCACTCCGGTCGGCGACACATCGCTCGGGCTGCTCTGGCGCTACGCGGCGCTGCCGACGAACGACCTGAAGGGTGCCTCTCCAGACGGCGGGACGCTCCGGCCGTTCGTGTTGGTCGGTCTCGGACTCGTGTTCTTCGTGACGCTCCTGCTGGCCATACCGACGACGGGACGGCGACGCCGATCAGCCGTGTCGTCTGCACCGGATACCAGCGCGACGCTGGGGGAGGATGACGATGACTGACCAGGATGAGCCGCGCGAGCCAATCGAGCCGCGCGAGCCAGCAACGCCGGAGCCAGCAATGCCGGAGCCAGCAACGCCGGAGCCAGCTATGCCGGAGCCAGCAGTTTCGGCGGCCCGCGTCGACCCCGAGCAGTTCGTTGCCGCTCCCGAGGACTCGGACTTCACCGAGATCGATCCGGATGTCGAGCCCGAAGCAAACGGTCCCCGTCCGAGCGCCTTGCATGTTGCTGGTCGGGTGAGCGTGCGCGTGATCACCGGCATTTTCCTGGTCGCGGTGGTCGCGGTCGTCCTCGCCGCGGCGTCCATTGTGCCCCTGCCGTCGGTCCCCGCCTCTAGCGCCGTGCGCGGTGCTCCAAGCACGGTTGTCACCCCGATCCCGACCGCAGAACAGCTGGTGTGTCCCGGTGGATTGCTGCGACTGGCGTCGGCGTCGGGTAAGGGCGCGACCAAGGCCTCGTCGCTCGGAGTTGCGGCGACGGACGCAGGCGCGAGTTCCGGCTCCGTAACAAGCAAAGCCTTCAGCACCTCGGATGCCGGCACCGGCGGAGGCGCCGCCGCACCGCAGCTGCTCAGCAGTCCTCCCGTAGCCGCCGGGTCCAGGATCCCGACGATTGTCGCGGGCGCCCAGTCCGAGAGCATCTCAACTGATGAGTTCGCGGGACTGGCGTCGGCCGCGTGTTCCGCACCATCCGCAGACGTCTGGCTCTCCGGCGGCGCGACGTCCGTCGGACGCACCACGCTGCTCATGCTCGCGAACCCGAGCGACGTTCTCGCGACCGTGAGCATCCATATCTTCGGGGAAAACGGCGCAGTCACCGCACCGGGTACAGACGGCATCATCGTCGCTCCTCGCGGGCAGCGTGTGCTTTCACTCGCCGGATTCGCCCCAGGGCTCGTGTCCCCGGTCGTGCACGTGCAAAGCGCCGGTGGCCAGGTTGTCGCGACCCTCGAGCAGTCGACCGTGCGCGGGATTCAGCCCGGTGGGATGGATTTCGTCGGAAGCAGCGCCAACCTCGAGCGCACGACCGTAATCCCCGGGGTCGCCGTCACCGGCACCTCGGCGGTGCAGGGCCAACTCGGCGAGAGCGGCTTCGAGGATCTGCAAACGACACTGCGCGTCTACCTGCCCGGTGTGAAGTCGGCCCAGGTGAGCGTGAGCGTCGTCTCCGAGACCGGCACGCTGGCCGGCAAGGCGATCACAGCGGAGGTCAACGCCGGCAAGGTGACCGACTTGCCCATCGACAGTCTTCCGGATGGCAGCTACACCATCATCGTGCGGGCACCTGTTCCGGTGCTCGCGAGCGTTCGCGTCTCAACGGCAGGCTCAGCCGCAGACGCAAACCGGACCGACTTTGCCTGGCTGACCTCCGCTCCACTCCTGACGACAACCGCGCTCGTGACGATCGCGACGGGGATGACCCCGTCCATCCATTTCGATAATCCGACCAGGAAGAACGAGACGGTGACCCTGACCCCGGTCGGCGCTACCGATGCGGCGGGAAGTGGCGAGGTCACCGTGACCGTTCCGGCGGGCGCGGCCGTGACCTCGCCGGTTGTCGCGGGCGCGACGTATCGCCTCGGCGGTTACACCGGGCTTTATGCGGCGGTCAGCGGGGTCACCGACGGCGGGGTCACCGGATATGTCGTCAGCCCGGCTGAGCAGGGCTCGACGCCCATTCGCGTATACGGATAGCAGCTGCGAGACGCGTTTCGGGCTCTAGAAGTGCCTGAAGCGCTCCGGCGCCAGATCCCATGGATCCTTGCCGAGGAGTTCGGCGACCGCCCGGAACACGCAGCTCTCGATCATCATTCGTTTGTGCAGCTCGTCGTAGCGGTGTAGCCGCGACATCCGCTCGATGGGGAGGCGATAGAGGATGATGCGCCGCTCGGAGCGCACAACTCGCCAGCGATCCAGCCCCCCGGCGCCGAGCGGCGCCGACGGCAGCACCGCGACCTCGAAACGGATGGCCGAGAGCTCATCCGGCCACAGGTCCCTGAGATATTCGGCGGTCGAGGCAACCGTCATGTCGAAGAGATCGGCCCGCGATCGCAGGAGCGGAAGGTGCGGCCCGGTGACCGCCGCGCGGATGCCCCTGCCGTGGCGATCCCGCCAGCCGGCCCGCGCCGAAAGAGGTGCAGAACGTCGCCGCGGGGTAGCCATACGCCCATGGTAGACCGGCGTGCCAGCCGCCGCTTTGCCGGTCTCGCACCTAGGCTGGAAACACCATGACAGGTCGTCCGTGCAGCAAAGTAGCCTGCGGCGCAGAGGCGGTTTCCACTCTGACCTACGTGTACGCGGACTCGATGGCAGTGCTCGGGCCACTGAGCCAAACGGCTGAGCCCCACAGCTACGACCTCTGCGAGCGCCACGCCGAACGGCTCTCGGTCCCACAGGGCTGGCAGGTCGTGCGCCACGTCGTGCTCGGTCTCTGACCAGCGCACCCGACAGACGATCTGGCGGAGGCTCCTCCCAGCGGCTGATGAGCTAGTTTTGGGGTCATGACTTTTGACCTGACGCCTTTTGTGAAGACCTATGACGTGCGGGGACTCGTGGGGTCACAACTGACTCCGGAGATCGTGTCCGCTCTCGCCGCGGGGTTCGTCGACGAGATCGAGGCAGCCGGAATGGATGTCGTGGTCGGCCACGACATGCGCGATTCGTCCCCGGAGTTCGCCGCTGCATTCGCGACCGGTGCCCAGGCGCGCGGCGCAAACGTCATCTCGATCGGACTCTGTTCGACCGACGAAACCTACTTCGCGTCCGGCTCGATGAACGCGCCGGCCGTCATGTTCACCGCCAGCCACAACCCCGCCATCTACAACGGCATGAAGTTCAGCCGTGCCGGCGCGCAGGGGATCAGCCTGAACACCGGGCTCGCCGCCATCCGCGACCGCGCGACCGCCTACCTGAACGGGGATGGCGTGGTGTCGATCGACACACCGGGCACCTACACGGAGGTCGACGTGCTCGCCGACTACGCCGCCAAGCTGCGCGAACTCGTCGACCTCTCCGGCATCCGGCCGATCCGTGTCGTGGTCGATGCGGGCAACGGCATGGGCGGGATGACCGTGCCCGCCGTCCTCGGGACCGCCGCCGGGCTCCCGCAGTTGCCGATCGAGATCATCCCGATGTATTTCGAACTCGACGGCACGTTCCCGAACCACGAGGCCAATCCGCTCGAACCGAAGAACCTGGTCGACCTGCAGAAGGCCGTCGTCGAGCATGG
>JAODMY010000100.1 GCA_025465535.1 Glaciihabitans sp. | reverse complement strand
ATCCGGGGAATCGCGATGATCGGCCAGGACATCACCGAGCGTCGAGAAACCGAAGCGGCGCTGTTGCTCGCCCGCGAGGAAGCGCTCGAGGCGAGCCGATTGAAGTCCGAGTTCCTGGCGACAATGAGTCACGAGATCCGTACACCGATGAACGGCGTTATCGGCTTGACCACCCTGCTTCTTGACACCCCTCTCGGCCAGACCCAGCGGAAATATGCCGAGGGGGTACAGGGTGCAGGTCAGGCACTGCTGACTTTGATCAACGACATTCTGGATTTTTCAAAACTCGAGGCAGGGAAGGTCGAGCTGGAGATTGCTCCGTTCGATCCGCGAATGCTGGTGGAGGAAGTCGCCGGTCTGGTGAGCGAGAGCGCGCGGGCGAAGGGTCTGGAACTCATCGCCTACTGTCGCCCCGGAGTCCCGGCGAAACTCGTCGGCGATGTCGGGCGCATTCGGCAGATCCTTCTGAATCTCGCCTCCAATGCGGTGAAGTTCACCGAGGCCGGAGAGGTCGCAATTCGTGTCGACGTTGTGAAAGCCGACAGGGATCTCTCCCAGGTGCGATTCGAGGTCCGGGACACGGGGATCGGGGTCGATGAAGCGGATCACGCACGCCTGTTCGAATCGTTTTCGCAGGCCGATGCATCCACCACCCGCCGCTACGGCGGCACGGGTCTTGGCCTCGCAATCTCCCAGCGGTTGACGGAAACCATGGGGGGAGAGCTGGGGGTCTCCAGTGCACTCGGGGCGGGCAGCACCTTCTGGTTCGTTATTCCACTGGCGTCGATGTCCGAGCAGCCAAACGTCGCGGGTGCACAGATCGAGCCCGATATTTCCTATGCCCGGCTGACGGGTCGGCGCGTGCTTGTCGTTGACGACAACGCGACGAATCGGCTGGTACTGGAGTCCCAGCTGCGGGGCTGGAATATGGTCCCCGAGGCCGTGGCGAATGCCGCTGCCGCGCTGGAGAAGCTTCGCGAAGCAGCCGTTGCGGAGCGACCGTTCGACATTGCTGTCCTGGATATGTGTATGCCGGACATGGATGGGATCGAGCTGGCACGCGCGATCTCCGCGGACGAGAATTTGCGTGACATTTCGTTGATCATGCTCACCTCCACACCCCAGATGGATCGGGCCGAGCTGACCGCGGCCGGCGTCCGGCAATGGCTGATGAAACCCGTACGCAGCTCCGAGTTCTACGACCGCCTCATGTTGCTGATGGCCGGTTCGACACCGACCCCTCTCGCGGGGGTGTCGCAGCGCAAGCCCGTTACCCGTACGCGGGGACTGGTGCTGGTGGTCGAAGACAATGAGGTGAATCAGCTGGTTGCACGCGAGATGGTCGCCAAACTCGGCTACCAAGTGGAGGTGGTGAGCGACGGTGCCCAGGCTGTGGCCGCGATGGAGGGCATCTCGTATGACGCGATTTTGATGGACTGCCACATGCCGGTGATGGACGGCTTCGATGCTACGGCGGCGATTCGCAGCATGCCGGGAGCTGCTTCACGAGTGCCCATCATCGCGATGACCGCGGGTGCGCAGGACGAGGATCGTCGACGTTGCCTCGAAGCGGGGATGGATGACTTCCTCACCAAACCCGTGGACCTTACGGCCCTTGATGACACGCTCGCGCAGTGGGTATACGACGAGACAAAACCACTTCCGCAACGTGATGCGGAGGAGCCGGCTTTGGATCCGGACCGGCTCGATCTGCTCCGACATCTTGGGCCAACTGATGGTCATGGCCTCCTTACCGAGACGGCCCACGCGTTCAGGAGCGAGGTCGGCGCCAGTCTGAATGCGCTGAATCACGCGATCGACCACAGCGACGACGAAGCGCTGAAACGCGCGGCCCACAAGCTCAAGGGAGGTGCTGCGACCATCGGTGCCACGGGGGCAGCCGCGTTGTGCGCCCAGCTGGAAGAGCTGGTCGCCTCTGGCGGCGATGGTGCGGGTCGTCAATTGCCCGGCCGTCAGTTGATGGGCCGCCTCGAGACCGAACTTGCCAGAGTGGATGCGGCACTCAATCGAGCGCTGGAGGCGGTGTCATGAAGGTTCTCGTCGCTGACGACGACAGCGCCTGCCGTCTCGTCGCGAAAGCGGTCGTGGAGGGTGCCGGGCACGAGTGCATTGTCGCCGAGGATGGCACTGCAGCATGGCAGCTCTATCAGGACGAGCGACCGAATGTCGTCATCACCGACCTGATGATGCCAGGACTCGATGGTTTCGCTCTCTGCCGAGCAATCCGCGGCATCGAATCGGATTCGTACGCCTACCTGGTCCTGTTGACCTCGCACGGTGCTCGTGCCGACGTCCTCGCCGGAATGGAAGCAGGGGCCGATGACTATGTGACGAAGCCCCTCGACCCATTCACCCTGCAGACCCGTCTCGTCGCGGCCGATCGAGTGACGACCCTGCATTCCGAGCTTGCCGGCTACCGTCGCGCGCTCGCGGCACAGGCTCGCACGGATCCATTGACGGGGCTTCGCAACCGCCTGACCATGACGGACGATCTTGAGGTCCTCCACAATCTCAGCGAGCGGTATGGGCACAACTACAGCCTGGCGATGTGCGACGTTGACGACTTCAAGAGTTACAACGACCTCTACGGGCACCAGGCGGGGGATGCCGCAATCAAGGTTGTCGCGGCGACGCTGGCCGGTGCGTGCAGGGGCGCCGACGCCGTCTATCGGTATGGCGGAGAGGAATTCCTTCTCCTCCTGCCCAACCAGTCGCTGGCCGGCGCGACGGCCGCTCTGGAAAGAACCCGAGCCGCAGTACTCGGGCTTGGAATCCTGCATTCCGGATCCCGCAGCGGTACCGGAATGTTGACGATGAGCGCCGGAATCTCCGCGAACATCGACGGTCACAGAGTCGGTGTCGAGCGCCTGATTCACGAAGCGGACGACGCGCTGTACGCGGCTAAGGCCTCTGGAAGGAACGCCGTGGTTGTCTCCGAGGCGATCATTCCGGTTTAGCGGACGCGGCACGGCTCGCGCGGCCTGCCAGGCTTGAGTGCATGACCGGCGTTCCCGAGCGGGCCGGATCTGGTGGGGCACTGCCAGACGCTTGTTCGGTGGCTACCCGCGACGATGCTTCTCTCACTGGGGCGCAGCTCTTTTGGTCACCGCACAGGGTGAGGTTTACTGCTGCTGACCACCGAACCCGCGCTGCACAGGGCGAATTCATTGAAAAACGTGTTGCTGGTCGCGGCCGATGTGCTTCCGGCGGTCCTGTTCGTGTGGAGCGCGGTGTGGCCGCTGGATATCGGGGCGCTGATCGGTGGGCTGATCGGCCCTACCGTCGCGCGACGAGTGCCGCACTGGGTGCTCCGCATCTCGATTGCGTCCTGTGGGGTTGTCCTCGCGGTGTGGCTCCTGTTCACCCTGTAAGCGACAAACGTCAACCAAAGTCGGCGGCGGGAGAAACCTCGCGGACCTTGACAGCGAGTCTGGATTCCGCGGCGAGACTCACGTAACATTTCGTCACATAGGGAGTTCACGGTTCAGGGCTAGCGATCGCCGGCGACGTGGCTGCCGGATCGGAATTTCCCTCTGATGAACATGACCTCGAGGATGATGGACTCCATGACGGCGGTGCCGGGCATGGACATGATGGCGATGAACGAGATGGTCGAGGCCTGTTCGGCATGCGAGCAGGCCTGCACGCTCTGTGCCGAGAGTTCGATGATGTCGGGCGATATGGCGAAGTGTGCCGCGATGTGCCTGGACTGCGCCGACATGTGCAACACCATGATGCGGGCGATGCTGCGTCCGACGGGCTACGACATGAACGCCATGATGGCGATGTTGCAGGCCTGCGTGATGATGTGCACGGCCTGCGCCGACGAGTGCAAAATGCACGCCGACTCAAGCCCGCAGTGTGCGATGTGCGCGGAGGCGTGCACGCAGTGCGCCATGGCCTGCCAGAAGATGATGGACTCCATGAAGTCCATGATGCCGAGCGGCTAGAAGGCCTCGATCGACACGTTGAACCAGGTGCTGCCTACCGCGAGCACGTGATATATCTCGTGCAGTGCGACGGGATCGCCGGCCTTCACGTCGTGCCCGATATGGGAGTGATGCCAGAGCAGAATCTGCTCGTTGTTGGCGATGGTCGTAAGACGGATCTGCCCGCCGTCGGACACCTCATCCACAATCGCGTCGTGCCATTTCGTCGAAGTCACCGACGCGAGGCGACGCTGCATGAAGGAGAGCGCGTGCCCGCTGGCCAACTCGTCGCAGGGCCCTCCGAGGGCGCATTCAGTGGAGCCGGAGTGCGTGAGCCTCGCGCTGGCGGGTGGATTGAACTCGATCATGTTGTTCAGCGTTCGATTGCTGGCGAATAGGAGATTCCGTTTAACATAGGCAGCTCCGGCCGTGTATCGACAATCGCGGCGTCACATTGCGAAACAGACCCAGGAGAAACCGTGGTTGACGGCCAGGCCGCATCGCACCCGGTGCGTCGAGTCGCGCTGTTGGTCTTCGACGGCATCAAGTTGCTGGATGTTGCAGGCCCAGCGGAGGTGTTCGCCGAAGCCAACCGAATGGGCGCGCAGTATGAGTTGATCTTCGTCTCACCGGATGGAACCGACGTAACTTCGTCGATCGGCATTCGCTTCCCCGTGCAATCACGCGCGGATGTGCTCGCCCGCGTCGACACCGTGATGGTCAGCGGTGGGGACGTGTTTCCCTCCGCGGCGGTCTCGGGCGAATTGGTCGCCGCGACACAATATCTGGCGCAGCGCACCCGGCGCCTCTCTTCGATCTGCACCGGCGCATTCGTCCTTGCCGCAGCCGGACTCCTGGATGGCAAGCGCGCGACGACGCATTGGAGACATGTCAAGGAGCTCGCGAAATTTCATCCGGAAATCATCGTTGAGCCGGACGCGATCTTCGTCAAGGATGGCGAAACCTACACGTCGGCGGGAGTCTCAGCCGGCATCGACCTTGCACTGGCCCTCGTAGAGGAAGACTACGGCTCCGAGCTGACGCGAAGGGTTGCCAAATCGCTCGTCGTGTTCATGCAGCGAGCCGGCGGTCAATCCCAGTTCTCGGCGGCTCTCGAGGGACCGGCCCCACGAACGTCCGCGCTGCGAGGAGTCGTCGACCTCGTCAAAGCCGACCCGACCGTTGATTACAGCGTTCCGGTCCTCGCCGAGCACGCCAGGGTGAGCGTTCGACATCTCACCCGTCTCTTTGCCGAGGAGCTGGGGACGACCCCGAGGAAATACATCCAACTCATCCGCCTCGACGCCGCCAAAGCCATGCTTGACGCCGGCCACACGTTGACAGAAACCGCCGGACAGTCGGGATTCGGCAACTCCGAGACGATGCGCAGGGCATTCGTCGAGCACCTGGGGATAGCTCCAAGCAAATACCAGCAGCGGTTCCGTTCGGCGCGTCGATCCTGATCCGCGTCGCCGAGGGTACCGTCCGACCTGTCCTAATCTGTGGGGTTTGTGTCGAATCCGGCGGGGTGTTGGTCCAGACCCCGGAGGAGTCTTGATGAAGCAGGGCGGATCCGCCGTTCTCGACTAATTCAGGAGCACCACATGACTACGACGATCGCCGGCATCGAGATTCCCGACACGAAACTGGTTTCGGATGCGACGGAGCTCGTCCGTCAGTCCACCGACGAGTTGCTGTTCAATCACTCACGTCGCGTGTTCCTGTTTGGTGCGCTCCAGGGCAAGCGGAGGGGGCTGGTTCCGGATTTGGAGCTGCTGTATGTCGGCGCGCTGTTTCACGACCTCGGCCTCACCACGACCTATGGCTCCGAGAACCTCCGCTTTGAGGTTGATGGCGCCAACGTCGCCAAGCAATTCGTCCTCGACCATGGATTCTCCGACACCGAGGCCATGAAAGTGTGGACGGCGATCGCACTGCACACGACACCGGGAGTTCCAGAGTTCATGAGCCCGGAGATCTCCCTCGTCACGGCTGGCGTTGAAACCGACGTCCTCGGGATCGGGTACACCGACCTCGACCAGTCCCTCGTTCGGGAAGTTACCGCCGCGCACCCTCGCCCCGACTTCAAGCGCCGCATCCTGGACGCCTTCACCCAGGGAAACATCAACCGACCGGACACGACCTTCGGCAATGTGAATGCCGATGTACTGGCCCATTTCGCGCCGAACTTCCAGCGCACGGACTTCGTCGAGATCATTCAGAACTCGGCGTGGGCCGAGTAAACAAGCGGCGATTTCGTCGCGGCTGTCTTCGGTAGCCCCCGGCGCAGATCACTTTGGAGCCGTCAGCGCGGAAGGGTCGAGAACTTCGGCCCTTCCGGTCGGACGCAACTCGCATATCCAGGAGGACTTTGTGCTCTGGACGTCCGGCCTGGACGGTGGTTGATTTGTTGCATGGCTACCGATTCCGACGGAATTGCAGCGCAGCATCCGAATGAGCCACACCGTGGCGGTGTCGCGCAGCGCCTGAACTGGCTTCGAGCGGGTGTTTTGGGCGCGAATGACGGCATCGTGTCCGTTGCGGCGATCGTGGTCGGGGTGGCCGGAGTTACCACCGCGGCGGCTCCGATCCTCACCGCGGGTATTGCTGGTCTGGTGGGTGGTGCTGTCTCGATGGCACTTGGCGAATATGTTTCCGTCAGCAGCCAGAGCGATAGTGAACGGGCGCTCATCGAGAAGGAACGCCTCGAACTCGCCACCATGCCGGATGAGGAGCTTGAAGAACTGACCGAGCTCTATCGGGAGAAGGGTCTGAGCGCCGATACCGCAAGGCGGGTGGCGGTTGAGTTGACCGAGCATGACGCTCTCGCCGCGCACCTTTCTGCCGAACTCAACATCGACCAGTCCGATGTCGTCAGCGCGTGGCATGCGGCGCTCGCCTCCGCTTTGGCGTTCACCGTTGGGGCGATCCTGCCTCTGCTCGCCGTTCTCCTGCCACCCGAGAGCTGGCGAGTTCCCGTCACTTTCGTTGCGGTGCTGATCGCGCTCGCCTTCACCGGGGCGATCGGGGCCCAGCTCGGCGGAAGCTCAAGGCGCAAGGCTGCACTTCGCGTCGTCATCGGGGGAGCGGTCGCGCTCGGCGCGACCTACGCCATCGGCAATCTTCTGGGTGCCACCGGCGTCGTATGACCATCCGGTGAGGTGGGACCGGAGCAATCACATGTGAAAACTCACACTCGATTGGGCTTCAAATCTGCCGGACCGCTGGCGTTCAGCGTGCAACAGTGGAATTCGGGCAGTAGTTCGCCCAGGGCACCACCGATGGCATTACGAGGGGCTAAATGACTATTCGAACCCGTGGCAGGCGAGTTGCAATCACCCTCACGACGCTGACCGGGGCAGCCAGTATCGCGACGACGGGCTACGCCTCCACAGTGTTGTTCAACCACACGGTTGCGCGCGCCGCAGCGAGAGCGGTGACAATACTGACACCCGTCACTGCGGTTCCGACGCCGACTCCGACGCCGACTCCGACCCCGACCCCAACTTCGACTTCGGTGCCTTCCGTTGCGCCCACTCACGCTCCGGCGCCTACTCCTTCCCGGGCCGCCGCACCCGTCGTCGCTCCCGCGCCCAAGGTGATCGTGCGCCCAGCGCCACGCCCGAAGCCCGCCCCGCCGGTCGCAACCTCTTCTGGTTCGTAAAGCCACGGAACCCGGATTTCGTACGTTGGAAGAACTCCCGCGAATTCTGGTCGTCGAGGACGACCCGCGACTCCTCACGATGTTGGAGGAATTACTCTCCGGCGACGGCTATGACGTGGTGACGGCACGCGACGGGCAGCGCGGTCTCCACCTCGGCCTCACCCAGAAATTCGACAATCTCCTGCTTGATCGGGGTTTGCCGATCATCGAGGGGCTCGATCTGCTGGCGAAGCTGCGGCAATCCGGGATTCAAACTCCCGCGCTCATCCTCTCCGCGCTGGGGAATCCGGCGGATCGTGTCGAAGGCCTCGATCGTGGTGCAGAGGACTACCTGGCGAAGCCCTTCGATATCGACGAACTGCTGGCGCGGCTTCGAGTTCTTCGGCGAAGAGTCGCGGTGACCGTGCCCGTGCTCTTTGTGCCGGGAGGATCGCTGGCCGTGGACTCTCGCACCGTCACACTGCGCGGGACCGAGCCGATGCTCCTGTCCGAGCGTGAGGGCGATCTTCTCGAACGGCTGGCGCGACACCCGCAAAAGGTTTTCACGCGAAGCGACCTGCTCAGTGAGGTATTCGCCGATGCCGATGATCCGGGCGTCGTCGACACCTATGTCCACTACCTGCGCAAGAAGCTCGGTCGTGGCGTGATCACAACCATCCGCGGCATCGGCTACCAGCTGGGTCCGGAGCAGTGAATTCACGGGATGCGACCGACCTGCGACGCGCGTCGGTTCGCCTGGCTGTGCAGTTTGGTGCGGTCATCCTCGTTCTGCTCGCTGCGATGATCGGTGTCACTTTCGCAATCGTGGGCGCGGGCCAATCGGAGGCCACGACGAGAACTCTTGTCGACGCCAGTCTGGTCCCCAACCTTGCTGCCGCACCGCACGACGTTCTCCTCGCGTTCTCGGCGAACGGACAGCTGCAGATTTCGCGAGATGCACCGAGTTGGTTTCCCGACAGGACATTGCTCGCCGAAGCATCACGGTCGGGTGCCGCCATACAAACCACGAAAAAGGAGAACGGACACAACTACGTAATCCGAACCGAATCCCGCCCTGGGCGACTCGTTCAGACTGCTGTTGACACGCGCGAGAATTCCGAAGAATTGGGCCGCCTCGCGGTTGCTCTGAGTGTGGCGGGCATCCTTGCCGCCATATCCGCGGCCATCATCGCAGCAATAATGGCGAGACGCGCGATGCGGCCCATGGTCGACGCGCTTGCGCTTCAGCGCCGATTCGTGACGGACGCGAGCCACGAGCTTCGAACACCGTTGACCCTGCTCAGCACGCGTGCCCAACTATTGCGGCGACAGGTCGGTGGGGCCGATGCCGCGGATCCGATCGCGAAGGGTGTGCAGGAGATAGTGCAGGATTCCCGCGAACTCACCGGGATCCTCGAGGATCTGTTGATCTCGGCGGACCCACGGGAGTCGATGGGGAAGGTCCCCCTCGACCTTGGAGCGCTCGCCCGGGAAGCGGTTGCGGCTCTCGATGTTCAGGCGTCGGGTCGGGGCGTTGAGCTGCGACTCACCGAAAGCAGCGCAGCCGTCGAGATCGAGGGCTCGCGAATTTCGCTGCTGCGACTTTTCACCTCGCTCATCTCGAATGCCCTCGACCATGCCGACGGCCGCGTATTGATCGATGTCGGGACAAAGGGGCGCATCGCCGAGATTTGTGTCCAGGATGACGGACCGGGTTTTTCGGACGCAATGCGTGACCGCGCTTTCGAACGGTTTGCCACTTCGCGCACGAACCTTGACCATGGCGATCGCACGCGGCACTACGGTCTTGGCCTGGCCCTCGTCGCCGAGATCGCCGCGCGCCACGGTGGCACGATTACGGTCGACCCGTCGAGGCCAGGGCAGGGCGCGGCAATCAGGGTCAGATTGCCTCTCAGGAAACCTTAGGAGTCACACAGCTAACACCCGGCCCAGCTAAGCAACCTCGAAGAAAATTGCCGGAACGTAGCTCGTGAAGCAACTCAGCAATCAAAAGAAGGCGACACGATGGACATCAGAACCAGGGGAAAGAAGCTGGCGGGTAACCTCACCGCAACGATCACCATCCTGAGCCTCGGGATGGCCGGAATTGCGTCGATGGTGGTGTGGGGCATGACCCCGAACAGCTCCTCCTCGTCAGCTTCAACCACCACATCAACCTCAGGCACATCGTCTACCTCGAGCGACGACTCCTCCAACTCGAGCAACGGCTCCGGCCAAGCGACCGTGGTGAGCCCGAGCACAGGTAATTCCACCCACGCGACCTCGTCGGGTTCGTGAGATGACCACTACGAGTCGCGAAGACTGGCGGATCTGGAGCTGCGACGCCTCGGTCGTCGTGACGTCACCGACCGACATTGCCGCGGCATCGGCAATCGTTCGTGACGTGATTCGCCAGGTCGACGACGCCTGCAGTCGCTTTCGCGCAGACTCCGAGTTGGCGCTGCGTGCCATAGATTTTGCCAGCGGAGCCGTTGCCAGCCCCATGCTGGCGCGCCTGGTGGAAGGAGCGCTCGAGGCAGCGCGCCTGACCGATGGGGATGTCGACCCGACGATGGGCGCAGAGATCGCGAGCCTCGGTTACGACCGGGATTTTTCCGAGCTATACGGCGCGGGAATCGAATCGGCGCCTGCCGCGGTCGCGGTGCAAACTCGACGGAGTGCATGGAGAGACGTGTATCTCGTCGACTCGGTCCTGACAGTGCCATCGCGAATCCAGTTGGATCTCGGTGCCACCGCGAAGGCGATTGCCGCGGACGTCGCGGCCGCCGCCGTGGCGGCTGAACTGGGATGCGGCGCGCTGGTCAGCCTCGGCGGAGACATCGCGACCGCCGGGACCGATCCCGCGGAGGGATGGGACATTCTCGTTCAGGACACTCCCGCCGACCCGCGTCAGCAGGTGGCTCTGATGGCCGGGGCCGCGATCGCAACGTCGAGCACACAGAAACGTCGATGGATGTCGGATGGATTCGTCCGGCACCACATTCTTGATCCACGGTTCGGACTGCCCGCGGCGGTCAACTGGCGCAGCGTTACCGTCGCGTCTTCGACGTGCCTGCACGCGAATGCGCTCAGTACCGCATCCATTGTTCGCGGAATCCGCGCTGTGCAGTGGCTTGACGACCTTGGTGTCGGGGCGCGCTTTGTCGACCTTCGTGGGCGCGTGGTAACCACCAGGCAGTGGCCGGTGCAGGCCGAGGAACTTGCGCTGGCTGGAGGTCCGCAATGACCGACGCAATGTGGGCATTCGGACGCGTGAGCGGGATTGTCGCCCTTGTTCTACTGACGGCATCCCTTCTCCTCGGAATCCTCACGCGATCGGGGCGCCCGCTCCCGGGTCTCCCGCGTTTCTCGATTTCCCTGATTCATCGCAACATTGCGCTGCTGGCAAGCGTCTTCCTCGTGTTCCACGTCGGATCGCTGATGCTCGACTCCTACGCGAAGTTGAATGTGGTCGACATTGTGGTGCCGTTTCTTGGGTCATACAAACCGTTCTGGCAGGGCCTCGGCACGGTGGCGGTCGACTTGCTGATCGCGATCATCCTCACCAGCCTGTTCCGCAAGCGTCTCGGTGTGCGGTTGTTCAAAGCCCTGCACTGGCTGACCTACGCGATGTGGCCGATAGCGCTGATCCACGCGATCGGCAATGGCACGAACGGGACGAGTGGCTGGTTCCTTGGCTTCGCGATTGTGTCGGTGGCCGTGGTATTTGGCGCCGTCATCTGGCGAGCGTCATCGAGATTTATTGAGACATCCGGCACGCGAGGGGCAACTTCCAAATGACACAGCTCACTCAACAGGTGACGATAACGCGGATGGATGCGCCGGTGGGCGCGACTCGATTATTCGCCGCGGGCGGCCGTGCGTCCTATCGCGATCACGTCGCGACCTATGGAAACCTCGATTTCGCCAGGGTCGCGCCGGGACTCATTCAAGAGCTCGAGCGATCCGGTTTAACCGGGCGCGGTGGCGCGGGATTCGCGGTGGCAAGAAAGTTCGGCGCGATGCCACACATCCGCGGTAGTCGGCTCTGGCAGTCGAGCGCAGTCGTCATCGCGAATGGCGCAGAGGGAGAGCCGCGCAGCCTGAAGGACGAGACACTACTGCGCGATTCACCGCACCTCGTGATCGACGGACTACTGGCTGCTGCTGCTGCCGTTCAGGCCTCGAAGCTGTACCTGTACACGACGGAAATCTCGCTCAAGTCGGTGAGGAAGGCGATCGCCGAACGTCGCGACGCGGGCGCCATCCGATTGGTCGAGGCACCCGAAACGTTCATCTCTGGGGAGGCAAGCGCCGTCGTCAACGCCATCCAGACTGGCGCGGCCATTCCCACGGACCGCGTCGGGCGGCTCACAACATCGGGGCTCAAGCAGAGGCCGACGCTCGTTCACAATGTCGAGACGCTCGCACACGTCGCGCTCATCAGTCGGTACGGAAGCGATTGGTTTCGCAGCGCGGGAAGCGAGCGAGACCCGGGTACCCGCCTGGTCACGGTTTCCGGAGCGGTTACTCGCGACAGCGTCCTCGAGGTGCCGGGAGATGCCCGGATCATCGACATCCTGACATCGTGCGGTGCGGTGCAGTCAAAAATCGCGGGGGTGCTGGTGGGAGGCTTCCACGGAGCATGGCTGACGCCAGAACACCTGGGGGTCAACCTCTCGACAGCGGCCCTCGCGCCGTACGGCGCCCAGCCAGGGGCGGGCATCCTCTACGTGCTCGGCGCAGACAAGTGCGGGCTGCGATTCTCTGCTGATGTCGTGCGCTACCTCGCGAACGAGTCGGCCGGGCAGTGCGGGCCGTGCATGTTCGGCCTGCCCGAAATGGCCACGCTCCTCGAGCGAATCGCCTCGGGCGACCGTGACCCACAGCTCGCCCGCGACCTCGCCGCGATGAGCGAATCCGTGGTCGGTCGCGGATCCTGCCATCACCCGAACGGAACATCGCGGCTGGTACTGAGCACGCTTTCGGCGTTCGCCGAAGACGCGCAGGCCCATCTTCGTGGACAGTGCCTTCGCGTGGAATACCGATAGGAAATCAGAATGGCTACCGTACCCAATCGCTATCGCCTTCACATTGACTGGACCAAGTGCGACGGCAGGGGGCTGTGCACTGAGCTGCTGCCGGACCTGCTGGGCCGCGACAAGTGGGGCTACCCGGTCGCCCTGACGGAGGAGCGGGGATCGAGGTCCGACGTCTTCATCCCCGGCTCTCGACTCGAGGCGGCAACGGATGCGGTGAATCTGTGCCCGCTCATCGCGTTGGCCCTCATTGCGCCAACGGCGAAGCGATGACACGGCTTGTCGCAGTGGGGCACTGCCGCTGCGGATGACGTGGCGAATTCGATCGAATACGAGCGTCAGGGACGAGTTTGGCGTGCGGGGCCGCGCTCCTGAGACGAGCGGCGAGTTACGCGGTCTTACGCCTGAGGGTGATGGAACCGAGGATGACGAAGGCCAGCGCCCAGAGCGCGACGATCCCAACCTCGCGAAGGACGGTGCCGGTCGCGGCGGCTTCGGTGGTGACCGTCTGCAGCGCCTCGATCGAGTGGGAGAGCGGGAGCCAGTCCGAGATGGAGTGCAGCACGTCGGGCATCTGGTCGCGGGGGAGAAAGATGCCGCCGAGCAAAACCTGCGGGAATACGAGGGCGGGCATGAATTGCACCACCTGGAACTCGGTCGCCGCGAAGGCGCTCGCGAAAAGCCCGAGCGTGGTGCCGAGGATCGCGTTGACTACCGCGACGAGGATGAGCAGCCAAATGTTCCCGCTGATGGTGAGACCGCACACCCAGACGGCGTAGCCCACCGCGATCAGCGACTGGATGATCGCGAGCAGCCCGAAGGCGAGCGTGTATCCCACGATGAAGTCGAACTTGCCGAGCGGCATCGTCATCAGCCGCTCGAGCGTGCCGGATCGACGTTCGCGCAGCGTCGTGATGCTGGTGATGAGGAACATGATGATGAAGGGGAAGAGCGCGAGCAGCGCCGGACCGATCGACTCGAACACGGTGCTGTTGACGAAGATCCACGCCATCAGCCCGATGAGCAGGCTGGGAACGAGCACGAGCAGCGCAATGGTTCGGGGATCGTGTCGGATCTGTGTGAGCACGCGGGCGGTCGTCGCGAGAGTCAGCCGGGGATTCATGCTGCGGCACCGTCTCGGTGGTTTGCCCGCGCGATCAGCGTGAGGAACGCGTCATCCGCGTCCAGCGTGTTGGTTTGTTGAAGGAGTCCGGCGGGAGTCTCGTCCGCGAGCAGTTTTCCTTCATGGAGCAGAAGGATGCGATCGCAGCGTCGTGCCTCGTCCATGACGTGGCTGGAAACCAGGAGGCTCACCCCCGTCTGTGCGAGCGACGCGAAAAGCTGCCAGAGGTCATGTCGAAGCACCGGGTCGAGGCCGACCGTCGGTTCGTCGAGCACCAGCAGTTCGGGAGAACCGAGTAGTGCGGCAGCCAGCGAGACCCGGTTGAGCTGGCCACCGCTCAGGCTCCCGGCCAGTTGCTTCAGCTGTGGAGCGAGATCGACCTCGGCCACGACCCGTGCGACATCGCCGGCCGGTGCCCCGATGACCCGACCGAAGTAGCGCAGGTTCTGCTCAATCGTGAGGTCTTCATACACGCTCGGGGCCTGGGTCACATAGCCGATCCGGCGTCGTAGCGAAGGTGAACCCGCTGGGGCTCCAAGCACCGTGACGGTTCCGCCGGCGATCTTCTGCGCGCCAACGATGGCACGCATCAGCGTCGACTTGCCGCTGCCGCTCGGGCCGAGCAGCCCGACGACCTGGCCACGCGGCACCGAGACGCTCAAGTCCGTGATCACATCGGACTTGCCGCGATGCACCCGCAGCTCAGCCGTGACGACCGCGGGCGTGGAATTCATCATGTGATGAATTCTCCACCCAGGAGGTGCCATTGCACAACGGGTCCGACTCGCGCGATTACCTCGTCGGGGGATGCTTCAGCAAGCGCACCGAGCCGGATGCCGTACCGGGCAATGACGAGTCCGACAATTTGCGAGGCGGCCAGGCTCGCCCTCAACTCGCCGTCCTCGACATCCAACTCACTCGCAATCCGACTGAGGACCTCACGCACCAGGAACTGGCGCAGCATTCGCGCCGCGAACTCGTGACCGAGCGCCGTGCGCAGGAGAGCGAGGAACGCGTCACGGGTCGGACGGTGGTCGAACTCGGTGACTATCGTGCGAACGATGGTCTCGCCGATCGCGTCTCGCGGCCCGCGAAGGATCTCGGCAACCAGTCGATCGGGGCGGATCGGGACATCCACCGTCGCCGCGAAGAGGTCGGCCTTGTCTGCGAAGTAGTGGTGGACCAGTGCGGCATCGACGCCAGCCCGGCGCGCGACGGCGCGGAGCGAGGTCGAGTCGTAGCCGTTTTCTGCGAACTCGGCCCGCGCGGCCGCGACAATTTCGGCCCTCGCGCCGGCGCCGATATCGGTGCTGCGGCGTCGACCCCGACGCGCGGAAGGCGCACTCGTGTCTGCATTGCCAGCCGCGGGGGTGTCCACAGCGCGAGCCTAGACGGTCTCGACCGGCTTGATCAGATCCGAGTCTTGGGGGTCGATCATGCGGGAGTTGTTGACCCGGCGGTCGACTGCATAGGTCGTGATTGTCGACGCGACACCGCTGGAAATATCTTGCAGCAACGACACCATGCCCTCTCGTTCCGCTTCCGTTGCGAGCTTCTCGGGGCTCAGCCACTCGTCGTATACGTCGGGGACGAGGAAGACCGGCATCCGGTCGTGAACCTCACCGGAGGCGTCACGCGCCTCACGCGTGATGATCGCCGTCGAGACCACCCAGGCGTCATTTACCTTGCGCGCGGTGTAAATGCCGGCCGCGGCGAGAGTGCTCGGTTCGCCGTGGATGAAGTGCGGCTGTTTCAGCGTCTTGCCGCTCTCTTCGAACTCCGACCACTCGTAGTAGCCCCTCATCGGAACGATGCATCGGGAGCTGGCGAACGCTCCCTTCCAGAGCCCGTTGGTCGCGACCGTTTCGATGCGGGCGTTGATTTGCGGGCGCTTGGACTCCTTCATGAACGAGGGGTGGAAATCCCACACCGCCGCATCGATCGTGCGGGTCACCTCGCCGGAATCGCTCCGTTTGCGCTCACGGATGATCGGGGTGACATCGGTCGGCGCGATCGAGTAGCTCGGTACCCAGTCCTCGAAGTCGTTGCCCTCTGCCACGAACGCCTGGATGAGGTCGTCGGTCTTCTGGTCCAAAGCGAAGCGTCCGCACATGGATCCATCATGATCCCCGCACGCTCGATTAGCCACGGGTGGCGGTAGCCGGCCACGTTTCGAGCACGAGGTCGGCGAACGCGTGCGCGGCAGCGGATGACGGGCGCCCGCTGGGCAGCGCGAGCGAGATTTCCCAGGTCAGTTCGGGGACGACCGGAATGAGCGTGACGCGCTCACTGGCACCGACGGTCGATCGCGGCACGAACCCCAAACCGAGTTCCGCCCGCACGAGTTCGGTCAGTGTGGCAAGGTCCGGCACCTGAACGCTCACCAGGCGTTGGACGCCCGCTCTGAGGAGAGCCTGCTCTGCGATGAGCCGTGTTCCCCACCCCTCGGGTGATTCGACGAAGGTCTCGCCCTCGAGGTCGGATAGTGCGATCACGTCGTTGCCCTCGAGTCGATGCCCGGGCGGAACAGCGAGAAGGATCGGTTCGGATGCGAGGTGGGTGAGGGTGACTCCTGGGAACCTGCCGTTCGGGATCGAAGCAAATGCCAGATCGAGTCCACCCGAGGCCACCTCGCGCAAAAGGTCGGCCGAGCCCCCGACAGTTGTTCTCGGATGCAGCTCGACGCTCGGCCGTTCATGACGAAATCGGGCCAGTAACGAGGCGAGGTCGATGATGGCCAACGACTGCATGATCCCGATATGCAGAACGCCCGATAGTCCGCCGATGACGGCATCGACGGCATCCCGTGCGCCCTGCGCGGCCGCGACGGTTGCTCGTGCCTCCGGCAGTAGAGCCCGGCCGGCATCGGTCAGTTCGACCCGGTGGGTTGTGCGGGTGAAGAGCGCGGCACCGAGTTCCTGTTCTAGCGCTTTGATGGAGACGGAGAGCCCCGACTGGACCAGATGGATGCTGCGCGCCGCTCGGGTGAAGCTGCCCTCTTCGGCGACCGCGATGAAGTGCTCGAGCCTTCGCAGTTCCATGGTTGTCCCCTTGGTCGGCGTTTCGATGATGCGGGGTTATTCGTCAATCAGATAACTGTAGTCATCTATTTTCGTTGGACAGAATGACAAGGACAACACAGGCTGGGAACATGACCAACTCGACTGCCCAGGCTTCGGCCGGGACCGCCCCGCATGCCCACGCTCACCGCCACAGACCCAGCGGGCGAAGTGCTGGCGCACACAGCTGGGGTTTCTGGGTCGCGGCGGTCGCGTTCCTCCTCAACATGGGGTTCTCCGCCGTTCCGACGCCGCTCTATTCGATCTATGCGGTCAGGGATGGGCTCGACAGTCTCACGATCACGCTCGTCTATGCCGTTTACGCGATCGGTGTGATCCTGAGCCTGTTCTTCGGCGGGCATGTTTCCGACTGGATCGGTCGCAAAGCAGTCTTCGTGCCTGCACTCCTTCTGAACGTTGTAAGTGCCGTCATCTTCATCCTTTGGCCAAGCTTCGATGGGCTCATGGTCGCGCGCATCGTTTCCGGTGTGTCTGTCGGTCTCACGACAGCGACAGCCACGGCATATCTTTCGGAACTGCACCTTGGGGCACGACCCGGTGCTCCGGGCCGCCGCGCACAGATCATCGCAACCGCGGCCAACCTGGGTGGCATCGGGGTCGGGCCACTCATCGCGGGGATCCTCGCGCAATACGCCCCGGCTCCGTTGCAGCTGCCCTATCTCGTGTTCGCGATTGCGATCGCCGTTCTCGCGATCCTGGTCGCGGTGTCCCCGGAGACGGCGCTGATTCCCAGTCCCGTACCTCGCTATCGTCCCCAGAGGATCGCCGTACCGCGCGCCACGCGAGGCAC
>JAODMY010000090.1 GCA_025465535.1 Glaciihabitans sp. | reverse complement strand
GCCGCCTCCCGGTGGAAGTGGCTGGAGGAGGTGATGAGGCCCGCGGGGATGACGCCATCCCGAATCGCGAGCTGGGGACCGTAGATGTCGTCGAGGAACCGCTCGAGCGCCTTGACCCGCTGCTTGATTCCGGCCTCGAGGCTGGTCCACTCGGCCTGGTCGATGACGCGCGGCACCGCATCCAGCGGGAACGGCCGCTCCTCGCCCGCGAAGTCGAAGGTCACACCCTGCGCGAGATAGCTGGCGCCGAGCGCCTCGGTCCTGCCGCGGAGCTCCTCCTGCGTCATCCGGGCGAGAGTCGCGTAGATCTCCTTGTACGACTTGCGGGCACTGGCCGGCGACTCGAACATTTCGTCGAAGGCCTGTGCACCCTTGCCGCGCGTGGCGACGCTGCCGTAGCCATCGAACAGGTCACCCATGGAGCGAGCCTAGTGGGACGGTGTTGCGGTCGTGTTTCTTCGAGGATCCCGGCCCGCCCGCCGACCGCAGCACCGCGCTGGTTGACTAGACCCATGACATCCCCAGCAGAAGTCCAGTCCTGGATCGAGAACTACGTCCTGGCCTGGACCAGCGCCGAGCGCGCCGACATCGAGGCACTGTTCACGGTGGATGCCGAATACCACGAGCGTCCGTACGAGACGGATTGGATCGGCCGGGACGAGATCGTCGAGGGCTGGCTCAGCAGGCAGGACTGGCAGGAGGGCGGCTGGGCGTTCACGTCGAGCATCCTCATGATCACGGGCGACACGGCGGCCGTCCGCGGGACAGGGATCTACGACAGGCTCGGCACCTTCGAGAACCTTTGGGTCGTCACGTTCGACGCCGACGGGGTGTGCACCGACTTCCGGATGTGGAACAACGAGATCGTCTAGCCAGTAACCGCGTCTGCCCCCGGGTGATGCGTGTGCCCCCGTACGTACGGGGGCAGGCGCATCACCCGGGGGCAGACACAGCTTTTGGAGCGACGAGTTGGCTAGCTGGTCAGGTCGATGATCGCGGCGAGCGTCGCCGCCCAGGCATCCGTCTGCGGATTGATGAGGACCCCGTGGTCGCCGCTGACCCGCTGCAGCTGCACATTCTGCCCGGCCTTCTTCGCGGCGGCCGCGTAACTGCTGCTCTGCGACATCGGGACGACCGTATCCTCCGTTCCGTGCACGATCCGCACGGGGATGTGCGCAACCGGATGCTCGGACGGGCTCGCGCTGTCATAGCGGTCGGGGAATTCGGCCGAGGTACCACCGAGGAAGTTGACCGCCGCATCGTTGCCGATGCCCTCGCGCTCGGCGAGGCGCAGATCGAGGGCGCCGGCGAGGCTGACTCCGCCCGCGAGCGTGACCGGACCGGTGTGCCCGAGCGCCCAGACCGCGAGATGACCGCCCGCGCTGTGGCCAACGGTGATGACGCGCCCGAGTTCGATTTCGGGGACGTCGGCCAGGCGATCGATCGCGGCAGCGACATCCTCGAGCGTGGTCGGCCAGCCGCCCCCGCTGCCGACCGAGCGGTACTCGATCTGCCAGATGTTCCAGCCCATGGTCGCGAGCAGTTCGGCGGCCGGAGTCGGACCGTTGAAGAAGTCGGGGTTCCAGCGCCAGAACCCACCGTGGATCAGGATGACCGTCCCCCGGACGGTACCGACCGCGCGGTGAAGGTCGACGTAGTGCAGCGGGTCATCCCCGTATGTGAAGCGTTCACTCATACGCCAAACTTAGCCGCGCAATCTGAATGGTTAGATTGTCTAACAATCTGTTAGATTGTCAGACAACACGAATGAACGCGGTCAACGAGGACGAGGAGTGCACGGTGTCGAACCCGACAACATCCACGGTTCTCCCGAGCGCGATCTACGACGACCTGCGCGAGCGGATCCTCAGCCAGGCCGATCCCTCCGGCACGACATTCACGGAGTCGGCCGTCGCCCTCCAGTTCGGTGTCGCGCGACCCACGGCCAAGATGGCCATCGAGAAGCTCGTCGCCGAGGGCCTCCTCCGGCGCGAGGCGCACCATGCCGCCCACGTTCCCCGGCTCAGCCGTGACGACGTCGTCGACTTGTTCGACAATCGCGCGATCATCGAGGGCGCCGCGCTTGCTCGCCTCGCGACCGAAGGCACGATCCCGGCGGATGCGCTCGCCGCACACCACGCGCAGTTGGCCGGGGCGAAGGCCAACGAGCCGTACGCGACCCTCGACATCGCCTTTCACCGCGCGCTCGTGACCGGCCAGTCCAGCCCGCGGCTCATTCGCGCGCACTCGCTGCTGATGGGCGAGATCGAGCTGTGCATCGGACAGGTGCAATCCAACAACCTGCGGACGGCGAAGGATGTCGCGGCCGAGCACCAGGGCATCCTCGATGCCGTGACGGCAGGGGATCCAGCTCGCGCGGAACGGCTCACGCGCGAACACATTGCCGAATCCCGCGAGCGCCTGCTCGCGCATTTCGATGGAGAGAAGTAGCTCATGAGCATCCTGATCGGCCTGCCCGACGACGACATGCTCGCGCGCCTCGCACCCGAGGTCGAGGCCAAAATTAGTGACGACGTCGAGCTCGCCGTCTGGCGCGTCGGCGACGAACCACTCGACCGCAGGATCGACCTGCTGGTCATCCCCTACGTCACGAGCTACGGCTTCCTCGCGGAGCTCGATCCGGCACACGTCTCGGTCGTGCAGAGCCAGTCTCTCGGCTACGACGGCGCGGCCGACGTCGTTCCGGACGGGGTCAAATTCTGCAACGCGGTCGGAGTCCACGAGGCCCCGACGGCCGAACTTGCGCTGACGCTCGTACTCGCGAGCCAGCGCGGCTGGCCGGAAATCGGCAACAACCAGGCCGCCGAAAAGTGGGAGCGCCCGGTGTTCCCCGGGCTCATCGGCCGACACGTACTGCTCATCGGTGTCGGCGGCATCGGGCGCGAAGTCGAGGCCCGGCTCTCCGGCTTCGGCGCAATTCTCACGCGGGTCGCCAGAACCGCGCGGGACGACGAACGAGGCCCGGCTCACGGCCCGATTCACGGCATCGATGAGCTACCCGAACTGCTGCCCGGGGCCGACATCGTGATCCTTGCGGTGCCGCTCAGCGACGAGACGCGCGGACTCGTTGATGACGCGTTCCTCACCCTCCTGCCCGCCGGCGCCCTCGTCGTCAACGTCTCGCGCGGTCCGATCGTCGACACCGATGCGCTGGTCGAACACGTGCGCAGCGGCCACGTTCGAAGCGCGCTGGATGTCGTCGATCCAGAGCCGCTGCCGGCCGGGCATCCACTCTGGTCGCTCCCAGGGTCGCTCATCAGCCCCCACCTCGGTGGCAACGTGCAGAGCATGAAAGACCGGATCGACCCGCTGGTGCTCGAACAGATCGGACATTTGCGCGCGGGGCGCTCCCCCATCAACATCGTGATCGGCAAATAGAGGAAACCCATGAAACAGGCACGACGAGTACCACGGCCGCGCGATCTCGCCCCGCTGATGAAGTTCAAGAAGCCCGAGCTGGATGCGAAGAAGCGTCGGCTCGACCGGGCCCTGACCATCTGGGACCTGCGCACCATCGCGATGCGCAGAACCCCGAAGGCGCCATTCGACTACACCGAGGGCGCGGCCGAGGCAGAGATATCGCTGGCCCGGGCCCGCCAGGCTTTCGAGGACATCCAGTTCAACCCGGGCATCCTTCGGGATGTCTCGAAGGTGGACATGACCTCGAGCGTCCTCGGCGGTCCGACATCGATGCCATTCGGGATCGCCCCGACCGGGTTCACGCGCATGATGCAGAGCGAGGGCGAGATCGCGGGAGCATCCGCCGCGGCCGCCGCCGGCATCCCGTTCTCACTGTCGACCATGGGCACGACCGCGATCGAAGACGTGAAGGCCGTGAACCCGACCGGCCGCAACTGGTTCCAGCTCTACATGTGGAAGGACCGCGACCGCTCGATGGCCCTCGTCGACCGGGCCGCGGCATCCGGTTTCGACACGCTCCTGGTGACGGTGGATGTGCCGGTCGCCGGCGCGCGCCTCCGGGACAAGCGCAACGGCTTCTCGATCCCGCCCCAGCTCACCGCCGGAACCGTAATCAACGCACTCCCGCGCCCGGCCTGGTGGATCAACTTCCTGACGACGGAGCCGCTCGCGTTCGCATCCCTCGACCGCTGGAGCGGAACCGTCGGCGAACTGCTTGACTCGATGTTCGACCCGACCGTGACGTTCGAGGACCTGGCCTGGATCAAGAAGCAGTGGCCGGGCAAGCTCGTCGTCAAGGGCGTGCAGAACGTGGATGACGCTCGCAAACTGGCCGAGATGGGCGTCGACGGCATCACCCTCTCGAACCACGGCGGTCGCCAGCTCGACCGCGCGCCCATCCCGTTCCACCTCCTGCCCCAGGTCGTCAAGGAGGTCGGCAACGACCTCGAGGTGCACCTCGACACGGGCATCATGAGCGGCGCGGACATCGTCGCCGCGGTCGCGCTCGGAGCGAAGTTCACGCTCATCGGTCGTGCCTACCTGTACGGCCTGATGGCGGGTGGGCGCGAGGGAGTCGATCGCACGATCGAGATCCTCTCCGGCCAGATCAGCCGAACCATGCAGCTGCTCGGAGTGACGAACCTCGAGGAGCTGACGCCAGCCCACGTGACGCAGCTGCAGCGGCTCATCCCGCGCGGCTAGTTTCACCCAAGACGGCTTAGCGAGCGGCACTGTGGTGGTTGCCGCTCGCTAAGCACTCCCAATCAGCAATTAAGCTGGGGCGATGACCAGGAACCCGCGTCCAGCGAAGATCGCGCCACGCCAGGTTCTGGCCGACCACGTTTACGACGAGTTGATCGAGTCCCTCGTCGATGGTCGGGTCGGCGCCGGCTCGGCCCTGAACATCGACGCGCTCGCCCGCGAGATGGAGGTGTCGCAGACCCCGATCCGTGAGGCCCTCGCCCGACTCGAGGCGACCGGGCTCGTCCGCCGCACCGCGCTGAAGGGCTACCGGGTCGCGCCCATCCTCTCGACGGAGGAACTCGTCGAACTCATGGATGCCCGGCTCGTTCTCGAGCCCGTCAACGCGTTCCTCGCCTGCAACCGGGTAACCGACCCGCTGGTCGCATCGCTGGATACCGCAATCGCCGACCTTGCCGCCGCCCCGAGCGGTCCGTCGTTCGCCGACTTCCGCACCTACCTCGAGGCTGACGAGAGATTCCACATCCTCATCGCCGAGGCCGCGGCCAACCGTTTCCTGTTCTCCGCGTACACGGCCCTCGGCGGCCAGGTGCAGCGCATGCGCCTCTTTGCCGGACTCGGCGTTACGGATGCCGACCACGCCATCCGCGAGCACGGCAAGATCCGGGATGCGTTCGCCGACGGCGACGCCGAGCTCGCCCGCGCGGCCATGGGTGAGCACCTGCACGCCGTCAAGACCCGCGCGGTGGGCGAGAGCCTCGCCCGCGAGTAACGCACTCCGCCTCATCGACCCGACATCGAATGCCCTATAACTGCGGGTGCGGCCCCGCCCACATCCGCACTTATAGGGCATTCGATGAAGAGGCGGGTGCGTGACGGCAGTCGCGGCGCGGCCTGGATGCGATATCCTATAGGAAACGCAATTCACCCTACGGAGCCCCGTGTCTTTCACTGCTGAAAACTGGCCCATCACTGCGGCACTGCTGCAGGCGCCGAACTTTACGAAGGACGGCGTCCCGATCCAGGATGCCGAGGCGAGCGAGTGGCAGGCCGTGTTCGAAGAGGTCGCGGATGCGGGCTTCTCCAACGTCGACCTGACCGACAGCTGGGTCAGGCCGGCCGACCTCACTCCAGGGCGGCTCGACGAGCTGAAGCAGGCCGCGGCCGCCGCCGGTGTCGGCGCCCCGGTCATCACGGCCATCCGTCGCAGCGTCATCGACGCCAAAGACTGGGAGGCGAACCTCGTCTACGGCCACCGCACGATCGAGGCGGCGGCGCACCTCGGCATCCACACCGTCTCGTTCGGGCTCCACCAGGCGCTGACCCCTGCGCAGCAGAAGCAGCTGTGGTTCTGGACGGTCGAAGGGTATAAGGATCCCATCAAGGATCCCGACGCCTGGAACAACGCGGTCACCCGCCTGCGCGAGCTCGGCAGGCACGCCGCCGACCTCGGCATCCTGCTCTCACTCGAGCTGTATGAGGACACCTACCTCGGCTCGGCCGATTCGGCCGTGCGCCTGGTCGAAGACATCGGCCTGCGCAACGTCGGCATCAACCCGGACGTCGGCAACCTCATCCGCCTGCACCGCCCGATCGAAGACTGGCGCGAGGCGTTCCACAAGGTGCTTCCGTACACGAACTACTGGCACGTCAAGAACTACTCCCGGGATGAGGATGTCGCCAGGGCCTACTACGTGGCCATCCCGGCACCGCTCGAATACGGGCTGATCAGCTACCGCGAGGTCATGCGCGAGGCGATCTCGGTCGGCTTCCAGGGCATCATCTGCTGCGAGCACTACGGCGGCGACGGACTCAGCGTGAGCGCCACCAACCAACGATTCCTGCGCGAGCACATCCTGCCGAAGCGCGAAGGGTACGAGACTGGAACCAGCAGGGTGGCGCAGAATCCGAGCGAGATCTAGCAGCGCCCACCGCGACTCCACACCACGCACTTTCACCACCGACACTGAATGCCGACTCTCAACGCCGAGGAAGAGCCATGACGAAGATCTTTGACGACCCGACCGAGTTCGCCGACGACCTGCTCGACGGATTCGTCGCGGCCAACCGCCAGTACGTCGCGCGAGTGGATGGCGGTGTGGTGCGGTCGACCGTCACGCCACGGGGCCAGGTCGCCGTCGTCATCGGCGGCGGCAGCGGCCACTACCCGGCGTTCGCCGGCCTCGTCGGCCCGGGACTCGCGACCGCAAGCGCGTGCGGCAACATCTTCGCGTCGCCGGCCGTCGCGCAGGTCTACCGCGTCGCCAAACTCGCGGACCGCGGGGGTGGCATCCTCCTCAGTTACGGCAACTACGCCGGCGACGTCCTGAACTTCGACGAGGCACAGGAGCGACTGCGCGCCGAAGGCATCGATGTTCGCACGGTGATCGGGACGGATGACATCGCCAGCGGCTCGATCGACGAGATCGCGAAGCGCCGCGGGATCGCCGGCGAACTCACCCTCTTCAAGATCGCGGGCGCCGCGGCCGAGGCCGGACACACGCTGGATGAGGTCGAACGCCTCGCGCGCAAGGCCAACGACCGCACTCGCACGCTCGGAGTCGCCTTCGCCGGATGCACGCTGCCCGGCGCGAGCGAGCCGCTGTTCACGGTTCCGGATGGCGAAATGTCGATCGGCCTCGGCATCCACGGCGAACCGGGCATCAGTTCGCAGCCGATGCCGAGCGCGTCGGAGCTGGCGCAGCTCCTGGTCGAACGACTCCTCGCCGAGCGGCCGGATGGCGCGGGCACGAGGGTCGTCCCCATCCTCAACGGGCTCGGAACCGTCAAGTACGACGAGCTCTTCGTGCTCTTCGGCAGGATCGCGAAACTGCTCGAAGCCGAAGGTCTCGAGATCGTCGAACCCGAGTGCGGCGAAATCGTGACCAGCCTCGACATGTCCGGACTCTCGCTCTCCCTGTTCTGGATCGACGACGAGCTGGCGACGCTGTGGTCCGCTCCGGCCGACACCCCCGCGTATCGCAAGGGGTCCCTCGAGAAGCGGGAGCGGATGTCCGAGGCGGCCGCGACGGCGACGGCGGTCACGCACGAGGACGCTACCCCCGCATCCGTCGCGCTGGCCGGCACAGTCGCAACCCTGCTCGCCGCGATCGAGGACACCATCGTCACCAACGCGGACGACCTCGGCAAGCTCGATGCGATCGCCGGCGACGGCGACCACGGGATCGGGATGTCCCGCGGGGTTCGCGCCGGTGCGTCGGCCGCAGCGAAGTCGGTCGCCGACAAGCGCGGGGTGCACGAGACGGTCATGGCCGCAAGCGACGAGTGGTCCGAGCGGGCGGGCGGCACCTCCGGCGCGCTCTGGGCCGCCGCGATCGCCGCCGTCGCCAACAGCCTCGGCAACCGCGAAAGCTATGACGCGAAGGACGCGAGCGCGGCTGCCCGCGCGGCCCTCGAGGCGATCACCACCCGAGGCAAGGCCGTCCTCGGCGACAAGACCATGGTCGACGCGTTCGATCCGTACGTGCGCGCCCTTGAGGCCGCGATCGCCGGTGGCGAGCCGCTGAACTCGGCGCTGACGAGTGCCGCACGGGTCGCGACCGAAGCCGCGGAGGGGACAGCGGGCCTGAAGCCGCGGTTGGGGCGAGCGCGACCTCTTGCCGAGAAAAGCCTCGGACATCCGGATGCCGGCGCGGTCTCCTTCGCGCTCATCGTGACCCGCATTGCCGCTGAGTTCGCCTAACAGCAGAAAGAAGAACAGAAATGACCGACCAACTCCGAATCGTGGTGGGCGCCGACGACGCCGGCTACGAGTACAAGACCGCACTGAAGGCGATCCTCGAGAAGGATCCCCGAGTCTCATCCGTGACCGACGTCGGCGTCGACACCGACGGACACACCGCGTATCCGCACGTCGCCGTCTCCGCCGCGCGCATCGTGGCAGCGGGCGATGCCGACCGCGCACTGCTGATCTGCGGAACCGGGCTCGGCATGGCGATTTCCGCCAACAAGGTTCCGGGGATCCGAGCGGTAACCGCCCACGACAGTTACTCGGTTTCGCGCGCCGTTCTCAGCAATAACGCGCAGGTGCTCGGGATGGGCCAGCGCGTCATCGGCATCGAACTCGCCAAGCAGCTCGTCGACCAGTGGCTCGACTACCGCTTCGACCCGACCTCCGCATCCGCGGAAAAGGTGGACGCGATCAGCTCGTACGAGACAGACAGCACAGCCGAGATCAGTTCCGCCGGCGGCACCACCGACATCAGCACGACCGACATCAGCACGACCGACACTGACACCGAAAGCCTCGACTCATGAGCACTGACCCCACGAACCCAGCCAAGCGAATCGCCATCGTCGGCTCCGGCTATATGGGCGGCGGCATCGCCCAGGTGCTCGCGCTCTCTGGCGCGAAGGTCGTCATCTCCGATGTGACCGAGGAGGTCGCGAAGTCCAACTTCGATCGGCTCATCTCCGAGTCGAAGGACTTCGTCGCGGCCGGCCTGTTCCCCGAGGGCTCGACCGAGACCCTGATCGCCAACCTGTCCCCTGCCGCGAGCATCGAGGAGGCGGTCGAGGGCGCCGACTTCATTGAGGAGGCAGTCCCCGAAATCATCGAGATCAAGCACGCCACACTCGCCCGGATCAGTGCCGCGGCCGCTCCCGACGCCATCATCGGCAGCAACACCTCGACCATCCGGATCGCCAGGCTCGCGGAGGCGGTCGAAAGGCCCGAGCGGTTCCTCGGCATCCACTTCAGCAACCCGGCGCCGTTCATCCCCGGCGTCGAGCTCATCCCGCACGCCGGCACCGATGTCGCGATCCTGGCCACCGTCGAGGCCATCGTTCGCGCGACGGGCAAGCAGACCGCACGGGTCAAGGATGCGACCGGCTTCGTGCTCAACCGCCTTCAGTACGCGCTCTTCTCCGAGGCGAACCGGATGCTGGATGAGGGGGTCGCGAACGTCGAAGACATCGACACGGTCATCCGCACGACGCTTGGATTCCGGCTGCCATTCTTCGGACCGTTCGCGATCGCCGACATGGCCGGACTCGACGTGTACGAGATGTGTTACCGGTCGATGCAGACCGACTTCCCCGAGCGATTCGC
>JAODMY010000077.1 GCA_025465535.1 Glaciihabitans sp. | reverse complement strand
GAGCCGCGGCGTGAATCCGTGGCCGACACAGACGGCGTCAACGGCAACCGTCTCCTCGGTGCCTGCGATGGGCTTCCAGCTCGCATCGACCGAAGCAATGGTCACCGACTCGACACGATCGGTGCCGTTCGCGCGGATCACCGCCTTGCCCGGCCGATACGGGATGCGGTGCCGCAGGTGCCCGAGGACGTAGCCGGCCAGCTCGCCTCCCTTTTTTGGCGCTCGGAACAGCTGCCACGGCTTCGGAAGCCATCCACTGGCCAGCGTGCCCACCCGGCTCGCCTCGTAGACGCCGATGACGGTCGATCCGGTCGCAACGAGCGACGTGGCCACCGGGAGAAGGAAGGGTCCGGCGCCAGCGACGACCACGCGCTGGCCGATCGAGCCACGCTCGCCCTTGGCGAGAGCCTGCGAGGCACCGGCCGTGATCACTCCGGGTAGATCCCAGCCGGGGAAAGGCAGCGTGCGATCGTAGGCTCCGGTCGCGATCACGAGCGCGTCCGGCTCGAAGACGCGCTGTTCGCGATTGACGCCGTCCGGTTCGCCGACGAGCACGTGCACGGCGACCGGGGCGCCTTCGCGGAGTGCATTTGTCTTCCGTTCGATCGACCAGACGTGCGCGGTAGTCAGGATGTCGCATCCGTCGTCGGCCTCGAGACTCTCGCGAAGCGCGGTGAAAGTTGCCCACCCGTGGTGCAAGAGAGCCTCCCGCTCCGACGGCCGTGCCGACGGAAGATGCCGCCAGTATTGGCCGCCCACGGCATCCGAAGAATCGAGCAGGGTCACGGCTGCGCCGCGTCGGCGAGCGGAACGGGCGGCGGCGAGCCCGGCCGGTCCTGCACCGATGACCAGCACGTCGGTCATGCGGATTCTTCCGATCCCGGTAGCGGGTCGTGCTGGGTGCTGACGACGTCTCCGGCGACGGCTCTGCGCTGGCAGGCCCGGACATCCCGAAGCCCGTTGACGACGACGAGGCAGTCGTAGCAGACACCGATTCCGCAGAAAACGCCGCGAGGGCGTCCGCCGACGGAGGTCGTGCGCCAGGCCAGGATGCCGGAGCCGAGCAGGACTCCCGCAATGCTCTGTCCCTCGACTCCGGCGACGAGCGATCCATCGACCTCGATCTGCAATTCGGTGGTCGGAGCGGGCCGGATCGGGTCGCCGTCGGCGGGAAGCAGGCGTGCGCCCATCGGCTATGCCACGCTCTCGAGGTATGGCGCCAGCGATGCCCGGCCGGGCGAAAACGGTGCGGGATCGATCGCCGGGGCCGCTCCCGTCAGGAGGTCCCTGAGCAGTTCGGCCGTCGCGAGGGACAGCCCGATGCCAGCCCCCTCGTGGCCCGCGGCGTGCCAGAGTCCGGGCATCCGCGGATCCGCTCCGATTACCGGCAGGTGATCCGGGACGAAGGGTCGAAATCCGCCGTAGCTGCGCATGACGGTCATCTCCCCGAGAAACGGGAACAGCCCGATCGCCTTCCGCGCGAGTTCCCGCAGCACCGCGACCTGAAGCGTCGGGTCGAAGCCGATCTGCTGGCGCGATGAACCGATCAGCACGGTCCCGGCGGCCGTGCTCTCCACCACGCTAGAGGTCTGCAGCGCGGCATCGTTCGAGCCGACCGCGCCAACGTAGTCTCCGTCGTAGACCTTGTGACGGATGCGATGCGGCATGCGGGCGGTGACCAGCACCATGCCCCGTCTCGGCTTGACCGGCAGCCTCGCACCAAGATGCCGCGACACCTCCCCGGACCACGGACCGGCCGCGACGATCACGGCATCGGCACGCAACTCCCGACGAGCGGTGCGGATGCCGACCAGGTTCCCAAGCGCATCCATGATCCCGGCGAGCACCGGCTCACTCTCGATGAACGTGGCTCCGGCCCGTCGAGCGGACGCGATCAGGGCCTCGGTCGCGATCACCGGCTGCACCTGGGCGTCCTCCGGATAAAACACGGCGGCGGTCATCGCCGGGGTGAGCTCTGGCTCGAGTTCGAGTGCCTGCGAACGGTCGACCGGTGTCGCGACGACGCCCGCCGCTCGCTGCCGCGCGGCGAAGTCGAGCAGCGGGCCCGCGCCATCCTCGGTCGTCGCGACCACGAGTCCACCCTTCCGCTCGAACTCGATCGAGGGGAACGCCCGGCCGAGGTCGTCGGCGAGTTCGGCACACACCACGGGCCACAGTCGGGACGCGTACTGCGCCAGCCTGAGCTCGTCGCCCGGCCCCTTGTCCGACACGAGAAGATTGCCTTCGCCGGCGGACGAGGTTCCGCCCGCGTTCCGGCCGCGCTCGACAACCGTGACGGTGATCCCAGCCAGAGCGAGGCTGCGCGCGGTCGCTGCGCCGATGATCCCGGCGCCGATGATGATGACGTTCATGCGGGCTCCGCTCGTCCGGCCCACCAGCCGAGGATGTGGCCAATGTGCGCGTGCATGAGGTCGGCGGCCCGCTCTGCCTCACCGGCCACCATCAGATCGAGCAACTCGTGGTGTTCGCGTGCTGACTGTTCGAGCTCCGCGCTGTCTTTGAGCTGGGCGAGCCCCACCATGCGGGTCTGGCTGCGCAGCTCGCCGACCAGCCCGACCAGGCGCCGGTTGCTGGTCAATTCGATGAGAGCGAGGTGGAAGGCGGAATCGGCAGCGAAGTATTCGGGAAAATTCGCCTCAGCGGCAGACGAGACGATGTCGTCCGCAAGCCCACGGAATCGCGGCAGCTGGTCGAGCGGAAATGCCTCAGCGGCAATTCGGACCGCCGGTACCTCGAGCCAGCGACGCACCTGCGCGATTTCCCGGAGGTCGGACTCGCCGACTTCCGTGATCCGGAATCCCCGGTTGCGCACCGACTCGACGAATCCGCGCTTCTCGAGATCCAGGATCGCCTCGCGAACCGGAGTCGCGGACATTTCGAACTGCGCGGCAAGGGCTGGAACGGATACGACGGTGCCGGGCGACAGCTCCCCGGAAATGATCGCCGCCGACAGGACGCGCTCGACTTCGCTTCTGAGACTGGTGGGCATCCACTCCCCCTCGCGCCGTCGGTCACGGATTGTACTCAGTACAATATATTACTGACGACTACCCCTCGTCTACGATCAAACCGTGCCAACCAAAACGTGCCCATGCCTGTCGATGCTGCCGTACTCGGAATGCTGCGAGCCGCTGCACCGCGGCACAGCGATCGCCCCGACCGCCGCACGACTCATGCGATCGCGCTACTCCGCCTTCGCACTCGGCGAAGTCGATTATCTGCTCTCGACCTGGTCCCCACGAACGCGTCCGGCCGAACTCGAGCTGTACCCGGACCAGCGCTGGCTCGGACTCGAGATCCTGAGGGTTACCGGCGGCATGCTGGATGACCACGCCACGGTCGAGTTCATCGCGCGGTACAGCAACGAGGGTGCGCGCGGCGAGCAGCACGAGATCAGTAGCTTCGTACGCGAAGCTGGCCGCTGGTACTACCTGGCCGAAGTCAAACCCTGACCCCGCCCCAAACCCCTGTCTGCCCCCGGGTGATGCGTCTGCCCCCGTACGTACGGGGGCAGACGCATCACACGGGGGCACACACGGCTCGGCAGA
>JAODMY010000064.1 GCA_025465535.1 Glaciihabitans sp. | reverse complement strand
CGAGCTTCGGGATGATCCGTGGCAAACGCATCGACACGGCCGTGCTCGGGGCGATGCAGGTCTCGGTGAGGGGCGATATCGCCAACTGGGCCGTCCCGGGCAAGCTGATTAAGGGCCCCGGCGGCGCCATGGACCTCGTTCACGGCGCCCGCCGCGTCATCGTCGTCATGGAGCATGTCGCGAAGAGCGGCGACCACAAGGTCGTCGCGGAGTGCGACTTGCCATTGACCGGTCGTGGTGTCGTCAACCGGATCATTACCGATCTCGCCGTCATCGATGTGACGGATGCTGGACTTGTCCTCCGCGAACTTGCGCCCGGCGTCACGCTCGATGAAGTGCAGGCCGCGACCGGTGTCCCGCTGATCATCGAGTCGGCGCCGACGATCATCGAATCAACCGTGGAGTAGGCCGCCGAATCGAACGTGGAGCTACCGAATCGTTCATCGGCCTGGTCATCCGGCATCCCGTTCGCGCCAGAGGTCGCGCATGGCGGCACTCTTGCTCGGCATCAGGATCGACGTTTGTTCGACATCGCGCGACACCGGCGGTATCAGCCAGTACTGCCCGAAATCGCTTGGGCTGAGATTGCTTGGGCTGAGTTCGTCGCGACGGATTTCCCAACCCTCGTTGTGGTATTTCAGATGGTGGTAGCGGCAGAGCAGGATGCCATTGTTGACGAGGGTCTTGCCGCGATCGCGTCTCCAGTGCTGGATGTGATGAGCTTCACAAAATGATGGCGGTCTCTCGCAATTGGGGTCCATGCATCCGCCGAATTTGACCGCCAGGATTTCCCGCTGACGCTTCGAAAACAGCCGCTGTTCCCTGCCGGGCCCGGGATCGGTTGCGGACTGGTCCGACTGGCCCGGTTGGCTCATCTCGAGCGGGCTGCCCGGTTCGACGGCACTTCCCGATTCAACCGCGTTTCCCAACTCGTCGAAGATCACCGAGATCGACTTGCCAGTGCAAAGCATCCGCTGGACCGTTTCGATCGACACAGGATCCGCGGCACCCTCAAGGCGCCCAAGGCCTGCGCCGTAACCGGCACCGCCGCCGGCACCGCCGCCGGCGCCCCGGTCGATCGCCTTCCGCGTGGCGGTGATGCGGATCACCGGGGCACCCGTTCCGAGCATGAAGCTGGTGTCTGCGTCCGCACCCTGTCGGAGCAACTGGAGGAACCCATCCGAGGCCAACTGTGCGATGGTGCGCTCGTCGGCCAAAATCGAATCGGCCAAAATCGAATCGGCAAGCGTCGAATCCGTAAGCATCGGATTTGCGGATGCCGAATTCCCACTGCCGGCTTGATCGCCGGCGACGAATCGCACGCCGCCGTTCTTGGGCGACGTCATCCTGTCGTAAAGGTCTTTGGCTTGGACGAAGGTCTCCGGATCCATCTCCCAGGTGCCGCGGCCCGTACCGTTCGGCCGGGCAAAGAGTGTGAAGCCGCGCAGTTGCCGTTTCTCCTCTTCGCGAATCTTCACGCCGCCCAGATCCAGGTCGTCGCGAAGCTCGCGGGCTCGACGGAACAGCCGATCAGGGTCGACGCCCGCTGCTGCCTCCGCGCACAGTTGTTCCGCAGCGCCGGACAGTGTCTCTGTGGTGACCGCCGAGTTCGGAAGGCCGAGTCCATTGCGGATGGATTCGGACGCCGCGATCGACAGCGTTCCCGCCGTGAGAGCGGTGGCAACGGGGCGCAACCATGGCTGCGCGGGCTGCGCGACCTCGCCGGTGAGCTCGTCGATCAGACCCTCATCCGCGATTTCGCTGAGAAGTATGCCCGCCTTGAGTGATGTCGCCGCGTCCCTTGCGGTCGACCCCGTGGAGATCTTGATGAATTGCTCGACGGTGCGAAACCCACTTCGCTGGGCGAGACCCTCTGAACCGAGCGCGCCCCGCGAACGATGGGCGATCTCACCCGCAACCACCGCGCGAACGGCACCGAGTGAGACCTCGGCTGCCGCGAACACCCTGTTCAATTCCAATAACGCCGCCTCGTCGAGGGCGCGATAATCGCTGACATCGGTGGAGAGCGCTGCCAGCATCGACTCGGCGGCGCGGGAGCGCTCGAGGGTCGGAATGCTGGTCGGGGTCATGCATCAATTATCGAACATCAGTTCGAATGTTGCTAGTAAAATGAGCAATCTGTGGATAAGCTGCGGCGCTCCCCGCGGAGGAGGAGCGGAGGAGCGGAGGAGCGGAGGAGCGGAGGAGCGAATCGAGCCCCATCCAACCGATCCAATCGACAGATCCGACCGATCCAACCGACAGATCCAACCGACCGAGCAATCCGACCCATAGATCCGACCCACAGATCCGACCCACAGATCCGACCCACAGACCGACAGACGGACCCGACCGACCAGGCCAGTCAAGCCAGCCAAACAGCCGTCCCGCCCCGACCCATCGCCCCGACCCATCGCCCCGGCCAACTGACCCAACGAGCCGCCAGGTCAACAGGGCCAGCCAACCGAATCCGTCCGCCTACCCCTCCAGGACGGCCATCGCCGCGTTGTGGCCGCCGAGTCCCGAGACCGCTCCGCCGCGTTGTGCGCCCGATCCGCAGAGCAGGATTCGCGGATACGGCGTCGCGACTCCCCAGCGTTCGGCGGCCGTCGTCAGCGGAGCGTCATCCTCGACGAACGGCCACGAAAGCGGCCCGTGGAAGATGTTGCCGCCAGGCATTCGAAGCGCCTGCTCCAGGTCGAGCGTCGTCTTGGTTTCGATGGTCGGATTCCCGGAGGAATCGCTCAACAGCAGGTCTTCGATCGGCTCGGCGAGCACCGAATCCAGCGACGCGAGGACGGCATCCTGAAGCGACGCGCGAACCGAATCATTCGTCGACGGCGTGACCAGCCGGTCGGGCGTGTGCAGGCCGAAAACAGTGAGGGTGTGGGCGCCGGATGCCTGCAGTTCCGGCGAGAGGATGCTCGGGTCGGTCAGCGAGTGACAGTAGATCTCGCAGGGCAGCGGGCTTGGAATCCCGCCGGCGGCTGCGGTTGTGTAGGCCGCGTCCAGCTGGGACCACAGTTCGTTGATGTGGAATGTGCCGCCGAAGGCCGCGACCGGATCGACCGAGGCGTCGCGCAGCCGGGGGAGACGGGAGAGGAGGAGGTTGACCTTCACCTGGGCGCCCTCGGGTCTCGGCGGGCCGGGTCTCGATGCGGCTGCTCCTTCGTCGCGGCCCACTCGACTTACAACATGCAGCAACCCCTCCAACACATACGGGGCAACATTCGCCAGCACGTAACCGCCGACAACCGTCACCGAGCGATCCTCGGCCAGGTATGACACTTCTCCATCGGGTGTGATGCCCACCACCTCGGCTCCGGTCACGATCGCGGCTCCGGCCCGGCGAGCGGCGTCCAGCAGTTCCGAGGTGACAGCGCCCATGCCGCCGATCGGGACGTCCCAGTCCCCGGTCCCGTTGCCGATCACGTGGTAGAGGAAGCAGCGATTGCCGGCCAGCGTCTCATCCACGTTGGGGGCAAAAGTTCCGATCAGGGCATCCGTGAGCGCGACGCCGCGGACGAGATCGTCGTCGAAGGTCGACTCGATCAGCGAGCCGATCGGCTTCTCGATCATCGACGACCACAGTTCGTCATCCCCGACGGCTGCTCGCGCCTCGGACCTGGTGAGCAGCGGTTCGGTCACGGTGGGGAACATGGCGCGTGCGAGCGTGGCGGTTCCGGAGTAGAAGGAGCGCCACGCATCCGCCGACGGTCCGAGACCGCTCAGCGTCGAATCCACGAGCACGCCGGTGGAGGCGCCGGGCCGCGGGGTATACGACGAATACCGTCGCCGCTCCAATCGGATGTTCAACCCGAGTTCGCGGATGATGCGAGCCGGCAGTAGCGAAACAAGGTACGAGTAGCGCGAGAGCCGGGCCTCGACCCCGTCGAACGTCTGCGTGGAGACGGCTGCGCCGCCCACGGATGACAACCGCTCGAGCACGATCACGCTCTTGCCGGCCTGCGCGAGGTAGGCCGCGGCGGTCAGTCCGTTGTGTCCGCCGCCCACGATGACGACGTCGTAGCGGGCGCTCACGTGTCCAGCGGACCGAGAGCGGTGAGCACCCGACCCGAGATGTCTTTGAGCACCGACATCTCGTCTGCCGTCAGCACATCGAAGAAGAACCTGCGAATACTCGAGGCGTGGTCGCGCATGGCGCCGAGGGTCGCGCGACTGCCCGCGGGGGTGATGCCGATCCAGGTGCCGCGCGCGTCCGTGTCGCACTCCCTGCGCTTGACGAGACCGCGGGCTTCCATGCGCGTCACCTGGTGCGAAAGGCGGCTCTTCTCCCAGCCGACGAGGGCGCCGAGCTCGCGCGCACGCATTTGCTTCTCGGGAGATTCGAACAGCGCGAGAAGGATCTCGTAGTCGGGCCGCGAGATTTCGGCATCGTGTTGCAGCTGGCGTTCGAGTGCGAGGTCGAGCTGGCGGCGCATCCGGTAGAACGCGTTCCAAACGGCCCACTCGTCTGCGCTGACGCTCGAGACCTCCGACATCCACCCAGTCTATGGATTTCACCCGAATGCCAGCCTTAGCCGCCAGCAGGCAGCGTCGCCGTCGCCGTCACTGTCGAAGGCAACCGCCCTCGCCGTGCCTCGTCAGCCCGGATAGGCACCACCGTCGAGATTCAACGACTCGACCGCACGCGCCAGCACGTCGCGGCAGGCGGCAATCGTCGCGCTGGCGCTGCCCGACCTGCGCGCCGAGGTGAAGACTTCGCGGCGCGGCATCCCGGGCAGATCGACGGTCCGGATGCTCGGCTCGCGTCCGCCCCAGACGAGGTCGGGCAGCAGCGCAACCGCGTGACCGGACTCGACAAGGCGGATGTGCGCCTGGAGGTCGGCGGTCTCGAAGCGGACATCCGGCTCGAATCCGGCAACGCGACAGGTCTGTTCCGCCCAGTGTCGGGAGGCCGTGCCGCGTGGTTCCATGACCCAGGCGAGGTCTCGCGCATCCGAAAGCGAGCCCACAGTTGAGGCTGCCGCCCCGAGTCGGATCACGTCAGTGCAGAGCGCTTCCCGGTCGAGTTCGGCGATGCGCGGAGCGGCGTGCCCCGGATACTGCTCGGCGATCACCAGGTCGAATTCCCGCGCCCAGACCGCGGCGAGTGCGCTTTCGGGCTCGCGCTGGGTGATCTCGACCCGCAGCGCCGGATGCTCGGCGGCGAGCAGCGTGAGCGCGTATGGCACGATCCCGAGGGCCGCGGATTGGAACACCGCGAGTCGCACGGTTCCCGAGGCGGCCTGGCCGGAGGCCGCCAGCTCGGATTCGAGCAGTTCCATGCGCTCGAGCAGCGCGTGAGTGTGTTCGACGAGGAGCTCGGCCTCGGCCGTGAGTCGCACCCGCCGCCCGGACTTGACGAGCAGTGGAACTCCGGCCTCGACCTCGAGCGCGGCGAGCTGTTGCGACACCGACGACGGACTGTACGACAGCGAATCGGCGACCGCCGCGATCGTGCCGCGCAGTCGAAGTTCGCGCAGCAGCGCGAGGCGTTTCAGGTCCAGCATCGTCAGCCATTCGTAAGAGACGCTTACCAGTATCGTGCACAAACCATCGCTTTTCACGAGGGATGCCGACGACTCAGACTGGAACTCACCGTCCCCATTCCATTGAGAGGCATAGTCTCGTGAGCATGTCGAGTGTTGAGCCCGCACCCTCATTGCAGCCGTCCGAGCTAGCTGATGACACCATCGCCACAGTCCGTCGGTGGTTGGAAGAGTCGGGTCGTATCGCTCCGGACAAGAGCGCCGAGCGGCTGGCCGGAGTGCTTCGCGACCCGCGTGGCCTCGACTTCACCCTCGGATTCGTGGACCGCGTCGTTCGCCCGGAAGACCTTCGTGTCGCCGCCCGTAACTTCGAGGTGCTCAGTCACGCCGTCCCGAGATTCCTGCCGTGGTACCTGCGAATCGCGATCATCATCGGCGGCGGATTCGCGCCGATCCTGCCATGGCCCATCGTGCCGCTCGCGCGCCTGGTCCTGCGCAATATGGTGAGCCACCTCGTCATCGACGCGACTCCCAAGCAGCTCGACAAGTCGCTCCAGCGCCTGCGCAAGCAGCACATCCGGCTCAATCTGAACCTGCTTGGCGAAGCCGTTCTTGGCGATGAGGAATCCGATCGCCGCCTCGAGGGAACCCGCGCACTCCTGGCTCGCGATGACGTCGACTATGTGTCGATCAAGGCGTCATCCGTCTCGGCCCAGCTGTCGATGTGGGCGTTCGATGAGGCCATCGCGCGGGTCGTCGAGCGGCTGATTCCGCTCTATGAGCTCGCCGCATCCTCGAGCAGGCAGAAGTTCATCAACCTCGACATGGAGGAGTTCCACGACCTCGACTTCACGGTCGCGGTGTTCAAGAAAGTACTCGAACAGCCGCAGCTGATGAAGCTCGAGGCCGGCATCGTGCTGCAGGCCTACCTTCCGGATGCGCTCGGAGCCCTGCAGGATCTGACCGCGTGGGCGAAGGGTCGCCAGGCGGCCGGCGGTGCCGGAATCAAGGTTCGTGTCGTCAAGGGAGCGAACCTGGCGATGGAGAGGGTGGATGCCACCATCCACGGCTGGCCGCTTGCCACCTACTCGAACAAGGTCGACTCCGACACCAACTACAAGCGAGTGCTCGACTGGGCGTTCACACCGGAGCACACCGATGCCGTCCGAATCGGCGTCGCCGGCCACAATCTGTTCGACATCGCCTTCGCCTGGTTGCTTGCGAAGCAGCGCCGCGTCGACACTCGCGTCGAGTTCGAGATGCTGCTCGGGATGGCGACGGCCCAGGCCGAGGTCGTGAAGCGGGATGTCGGCGGGCTTCTGCTCTACACACCGGTCGTGCATCCGCACGAGTTCGACGCCGCGATCAGCTACCTCGTGCGCAGGCTCGAGGAGAACGCGTCGACCGACAACTTCATGAGCGGAGTCTTCGAACTCGCCTCCGACAGCGCGATCTTCGCGCGAGAGTCCGGCCGTTTCCTCGCGTCGCTGTCCGGGCTCGACGAGGAGGTTCCGCCATCCAATCGAGTGCAGAGCCGGCTGCATCCCCCGGTGCGCCCGCTGGCGACCGCGTTCGAGAACGAACCGGACACCGACTCGGCGCTCGACGACAACCGCGTGTGGGGGCGCCACATCCTCGAGCGCAGCGCCCACTCCGAACTCGGTGCAGAGACGATCGCCGCCGCCCGCGTGACGGATTCCGAGGTGCTCGAGGAGCTCATCGTCTCGGCTCAGGCCGCCGGTGTCAGCTGGGGCGCGGTCCCGGCGACGGACCGCGCGCGCATCCTGCACGACGCGGGTGACGTGCTGGCGGCGTTCCGCGGGCGACTCATCGAGGTCATGGCCAGCGAGACCGGCAAGACGATTGCCGAGGGGGATGTCGAGGTCAGCGAGGCGACCGACTTCGCCCACTACTACGCCGAGCGCGCCCTCGATCTCGACCGCGTTTCCGGCGCTCGCTTCGTGCCGACCGCACTGACCGTCATCACGCCGCCCTGGAATTTCCCGGTCGCCATCCCGGCCGGCTCGATGCTGTCCGCGCTCGCCGCCGGCAGTGCCGTGATCGTGAAGCCGGCGCACCTGGCACGTCGGAGCGCCGCGGTACTGGTCGAGGCGCTGTGGGAGGCTGGCGTTCCGCGTTCGGCACTGACCCTGGTCGACATCGAGGAGGGCGCGCTCGGGCAGCAGCTCATCGCGCATCCTTCCGTCGGTCGGGTCATTCTCACCGGGGCGTGGGAGACGGCGAATCTATTCCGCAGCTGGCGCCCCGACCTCCCGCTGCTCGCCGAGACGAGCGGCAAGAACGCGATAATCGTCACGCCGTCCGCCGATCTCGACCTCGCGGTTGCGGATATCGTCAAGAGCGCTTTCGGCCACGCTGGCCAGAAATGCTCCGCTGCCTCCCTCGTGATCCTGGTCGGCTCGGTGGCGAAATCCGAGCGATTCCGTCGGCAGCTCATCGACTCGGTCAGGACGCTCAAGGTCGGCTATCCCGCCGACCCGATGACGCAGATGGGCCCGATCATCGAGCCGGCGCACGGCAAGCTTCTCGACGCGCTGACCACTCTCGGCGAGGGCGAGGACTGGCTGGTCAGGCCGACTCGGCTGGATGCCGAGGGGCGACTCTGGTCGCCGGGGGTTCGCGCGGGCGTTGCCCCGGGCAGCGCCTTCCACCTGACCGAGTACTTCGGGCCGGTCCTCGGCGTGATGACCGCGCGCACGCTGGCGGAGGCCATCGAACTGCAGAACGCGACGGACTACGGGCTGACCGCGGGCATCCAGTCGCTCGATCCGAACGAGGTCAGCCAGTGGCTCGAGTCGGTGGATGCCGGAAACCTCTACGTCAACCGCGGCATCACCGGTGCCATCGTTCGCCGCCAGCCGTTCGGCGGCTGGAAGCGCTCAACGGTTGGCACGTCGGCCAAGGCCGGCGGGCCCAACTACCTGATGACCCTCGGCAGCTGGGACTCGCTCGAGGTCGACCCCGGCGAGGATCTCGAGCTCGAGGGCATCAGCGAGCCGGTCGCGCGTGTCATCATGCGGGCGCAGGCCGGTCTCGAGTTCGTCGAGTTCGACCGCGTGCGGTTGGCGGCGGTCCGCGACCAGAGGGCGTGGGCCTCCGAGTTCGGGATCTCTCGGGATGTGAGCGGGCTCGGCGTCGAGCGTGACGTGTTCCGCTACCGTGCCCTCCCGGTGACTCTGCGGCTGTCGGAGGGTGCATCGCTCGGCGATCTCGTGCGGCTCATCGCTGCGGCGACCCTGACCCGATCCGTGCTCTACATCAGCAGCGCGCAGCCGCTGCCGCCGGGACTCGTCCAGCTCTTCAGCGCCGCCGACTCGACGGCCCTCGTGCAGTCGGTCATCATCGAATCGGACACCCGCTGGCACGCGCGACTTGTGGCCGGCGAGCTCGCGACCAGGCGCATCCGCCTGATCGGTGGATCGCCGAGCACACTTGCCACGATCGTGAGGGGCAATCCCGACATCGCGATCTACGGGGGCCCGGTGACCACGGCCGGCCGGGTCGAGCTGCTTCCGTTCCTGCACGAACAGGCGGTCAGCATCACCGCACACAGGTTCGGGAACCCGGATCGCGCGATGGTCGAACTGCCCGTCTGACCCTAAGGCTGGTGTGGGATGCTGGCTGCATGTCTGTCATCGTCGTAGCCACCATCACCCCGGCCGAGGGCCAGTACCAGGCCGTTCTGGATGCCTTCACCGGCATCATTCCCGCCGTGCACCAAGAGGAGGGCTGCGAACTCTATGCCGCCCACACCGACGGAAGAATCATCATCATGGTCGAGCGCTGGACGAGCGCGGAACTCCTGGCGGCCCACGCCGACGGCGAGAACCTGGTGAAGCTGAACGCCGTCATCGGCGACCTGCTCGCGACGCCAACGGTCGTCAAGGCGCTGCAAAACGTGCCGGCCGGCGACCCGGCCAAGGGCAGCATCCAGTAGCTCGTTGTCATCTAGACGGGTCTGGTACTCGTCTGCTCCCGTGTGATGCATCTGCCCCCGAACGTTCGGGGGCAGACGCATCTGGTGGGGGCAGACGGCTTTATTGGCCGGGCGGCGGGACGGATCCAGTCGGGCTGCGTTGGGTCGAACTGACAACTGGTGTCGGTTGGGGCAGTTTGGCGCGACAACAAGTGCCAACTCGTGGCTGGCCACTGCTTCTCTCTAGGCGCCTGCCGCTTCCTTGGGATCCGACGCAATGTTGAAGTTGTCACGGAAGACGTTGTCAGGGTCGAGCTTCTGCTTGAGCTCGCGCAGTCGGGCCAGCGTCTTCGGCGGGAACGCGTCGGTGATCCGCTCGGGCCGCAGGTCAGTTTCGAAGCTGATGTAGAGCCCGTCGAAGTGCACCGCGAGCTCGTCCCAGACCTGGCTCATCCGCTCGGGGTGCGAGCCGAAGGCGACCACCGAGAAGTTGGCGCCGCGATGGGCGTACGCCGTCGCGTCCTCTGCAACGTCGGATACCGCCCCGCCGACCGCCCGGATCTGGAAGTAGTACGTTTCCCCGCTCGCCAGGAACCTGGCGGCCGCGGCCGCGAACTCCGGGGTGATGTGCTCGACGAATCCGGAGCGCGCCAGCGGTTCGCCGCTGCCGTTCTGATCGCCGCCCGCCGAGTTGGCCATGACCGCCGCATAGGGCGCTACCTGTACGGACTGGTCGACAAGGGGGGCGATCTCCGCGAGGGGCTGTAGACGGTTCAGGATGATCTCGGGATCACCCGAATCCACGACCGCCATCACCTGCGCGATTATCGGCTGGTCGCGGCGCGGACCGCCAAGGGTGATGAAGCTCGTGAGGTCGCGCGGTGCGGCCTCGACCGCGGCGCCCCACGCTTCGAAGAACCCGGCCGTGTCGCTCGCGTCGAAAGCGAGCTGCGCCCATCCGACATCGCCGACCTCGTCGACCTCGAACTCGAACGAGGTCGCAACGCCGAAGTTGGCGCCAGCACCACGCACGGCCCAGAACAGATCGGGGTTCTCCTCCTCGCTCGCGCGCACGAGCGAACCGTCGGCGAGAACCATATCCACGGCGCGAAGATGATCGATGGTGAGACCGTGTTCGCGCACAAGCCAGCCGATCCCGCCCGCCGTTGCGAGCCCGCCGACACCGACCCCACCGTAGTCTCCTGAGCTCAGGGCCCAGCCGTACGGCGCGAGCGCGGCAGCGACATCCATCCAGTGCGCACCGGGCTCGAGACGAACTCGCCTGGTCGCCTCATCCAGGATCTCGATGGCGTTGAGCTCGGAGAGGTCGAGGATGATGCCGCCGTCGTTCGTGGAGCGGCCGCTGATTCCGTGGCCGCCGCTGCGCACCGACATCGGCACGGGCTGCGTTCTGGCGAAGGCGACCGCTTCCGCGACCTCGGCGCTCGAACGCAGCTTGAGGACGAGCCCGGGCGCGCCGCCGCGCATGTAGGTGGACCGCACTCGCGCGTAGCCGATGTCGCCGGGTTCGATGGCGCCCGCCCTGAGCGGCTCGGGGATCCCGTCGTAGTCGATGCCTTCGCGTCGCTTGGCGAGCGCCGTGGCGCGCCGCGGTACGGCTACCTGCTGGCCGGTGGAAACTCGCTCCGCGGCTACGGCCTCGCGGAGCGCGGGAATGACCTCCTCGGCGAATCGCTGGGCGAGGTTCGGATCATCGGCGGCGAGGATGAAGGTGGAGACACCATCCTCCAGCGCGAGCGCTGTCAGCTCCTCGACCCACTGCTCGCTCGGACCGTTCAAGAATCCGCCGTTCCTTGGCGAGAATGCGCCGCCAATGTTCAGCAGCCTCCGGATTTCCCGAGGATCACGGCCTGCCTCGATGGCCGCCTCGTCGATAATGACGTTTCCGGCAGCCTGGTCGCCGGGTTGCATGTAGCTGACGCTGGGTAGCCAGCCATCGCCCTTGCGACCGGTCAGGCGCAGCATCCGCGGCTTGTAGGCACCGATCCAGATCGGGATGTCGTGGGCCGGTGCCGGCCCGCGCTTCGCGCCGTTCACCTGGTAGTACTTCCCGTCGACGCGCAGCGGAGTGCGGTCATCGCTGGCCCAGATCCCGCGAACGATGTCGAGCGCCTCGCTGAGCGCCTCGACCGACGGCCCAGGAGCCAGCCTGCGGCCACCCATGGCCTCGATCGCATCCCAGAATCCGCCGGTACCGAGTCCGAGGTTGAATCGACCGCCCGACATCAGGTCGAGGCTTGCTGACGACCGTGCAGTGACACCGGGAAGCCGAAGCGGCAGGTTCAGGACGTTCGGTGCGATCTGGATGGTCTCGGTCTGGGCGGCGATCCAGGTGAGCAGCGTCCACGTGTCGTGGAACGACGCCTGGTAGGGGTGGTCCTGGAACGAGACGAGGTCGTAGCCGAGTTGCTCGCTGAGTTTGGCCATCTCGACTGCGGCGAGAGCTGGCTGGTTTATCGGAGTGAGGAAGGTACCGAACTGAAGCGGCAGACCATAGTCAGGCATGACGCAATTCTGACCGCGCGTTTTCGGCGTTGCAATTCCAGTGTTAGCAACTTACTATGCGTAAGTGACCATCAGTACGAAGCAGGCTTCCGTCCGCCGCAACGATATCCAACACATCAACGATGAGGAGTGCCATCGTTTCCAGTCCTCGGTCGAGCTGATTGGTAAGCGCTGGAGCTCCGGCATTCTGATGGCGATCGCGCGCGGCGCCACCCGGTTCAGTGACATCATCGCCGCCGTTCCGGGGTTATCCGATCGACTGCTGTCCCAGCGGGTGAAGGAGCTCGAGCTCCAGGGGCTGCTCGAGCGCCAGGTGATCGCGTCGACGCCCGTGCAGGTGCGATACCAGCTCACCGCGCGCGGTTTCGATCTGATGAAGTCGCTACAACCGCTCGTCGCCTACGGTAAGCGCTGGGATGACGAGTCCTGAGCTTCGGCTTCCATTAGCTGTCCAGCGTTAGCTGTCGAGCGCGCCCGTGATGTAGTCAATCGCCTGCGCTCGTGGGATGCCCAGCTTCTGGATGCGATCCGCATACGCGCGCGCCGCCTCCTGTGCCTGCTTTTG
>JAODMY010000047.1 GCA_025465535.1 Glaciihabitans sp. | reverse complement strand
TCCCACTGCGCCTGGGTCGTCGGGTTGGAGAGCACGAACCCGGGGGCGATGCAGTTCACGGTGATGCCGTACTGGCCGAGCTCGTGGGCCATCTGCCGGGTGAAACCGATCTGGGCGGCCTTCGCCGTCGTGTAGGCCTGGATTCCGGTGAGGCTCACGCTGCGCCCGGCGCCGGAGGAGATCATCACGATTCGTCCGTATCCGCGCTTCTTCATGACGCGCGCTGCGGCGCGGGTGCAGTTCATCGTCGTGGTGATATTCGCCGCGATAACCGCGTTCCACGAGTCGTTGGTGAGCTCGTCGATCGGGGTGTGGGTCTGGCCGACCACGCCGCCCGCGTCGTTGACGAGGATGTCGATGTCGCCAATCGAGGCGAAGTAGGCCTCGACCGCTTCAGAATCGCTGAGATCCACGGTGTCTTTGTCGACTCGGTGGACCGTGGCCCCCGAACCCTCGAGGCGGTCGGCGATCGCGCGTCCGATGCCCTGGGCCGTTCCTGTTACTACCGCGATCATTCCGTCTAGCTCTGCCATTACTTCATCCTTCGTTTCTCTCATTAGCCAACGGCACCGTTGCGCTGTAGGCACGGGCGATATGTACCGAGTGCTCCCACTGCTTCATCCGCTCGAGTCCTCGATCACCGGTTGCGTGAAGTACGGCTTCGATCAGCGCCTCGAGGAGTACGACGATGCCGACGACCGAGTCGAAGGGGATGCCGTCGACCGACACGGGCAGAACGATGTCTGCACTGTCGGCGGCGGGGGAAAGTTCCTGGTCGGTGATGACGATGACGGTCGCACCCTGGCTCTTCGCGAGATCGGCTGTGCGCTTCGCGGTCAGCTCGTAGCGCCGAAAGTCGAGAATGATCGCGATTCCGGAGGCGCCGAGCCGAAGCATCTTGCCGATGTCGTGCCCGAGCGGCTCCCCGACGAAGTCGACGTTGGGAATGGTCTGATCGAGCTGGGTGGCAAACAGCATCGCGAAATAGCGGGTGAAGTATCCACCGGAGACGGTAACCTGGCGCGGCTTGGATATCAGCGCCGAAACCGCCCGGTCGAATTCGCTCGGCGGCACAGTCACCGACAGCGTCTCGATCAGCGCGATCTTGTTGGTGATCGCCCTCTGCAGCGGGACGCTGGTGTCCTGCTCGAGCCTCGCCTGTTCCGTGCGACTGACCGGGCTCAGCATGTGATGCGTGATTTCCTCGCGCAACCGACGCTGGAAATCCGGATAGCTGCCGATGCCAAGGCGAGTCACGAGACGCAGCACCGTCGGCGTGCTCGTTCCCGCCGCCTTCGCCAGGCTCGCCGCGCTCTCGAGGCCCGCGGCCGGATAGCTGGAGAGGAGTGCGCGAGCGACCTTCTTTTCCGCAGGACTCAGCTCGCCCATTCGAGCGAATATTTCGTCATTGATCGGCATGCTTTTCCCCTTCTCGCGTGAATGGATCCTGGTGTCAGCGCTAACGCGATATTGCGCGCGGGCGGTAATCCTTCACTAGGTCATCATGACGAGGCCGGTGGCATCCTCGTAAGCCGCAAACATCCGCGGCGAATTGTGAGCAACGACGATTCGCCCGTCCCCGCCGACGCTGACGAGTCCGCCGCTCGCGTTCTTCTGCGTCAGTTCGTTCTCGATCGTCGCCTTGACCGCGTCCGCGAGGCCGGAATCGAGATAGCGGATTCGCGCGGCGATGTCGTATGCGACCACACCGCGGATGAAGGCCTCCCCGTCTCCGGTGCACGAAACAGCGGCGATGCCGTTGCGCGCATAGTTGCCGGCGCCGATCATCGGGGTGTCACCGACGCGGCCCATCTGCTGGTTGACCATGCCGCCAGTGGAGGTCGCGGCGGCGACATTTCCGTGCTTGTCATAGGCGACGGCACCAACGGTCCCGTGCCTCGGCGCCGCGGTGTCGCGGGCCTGGATGCGAGCCAGCTGGCGGACGCGCGCCTCAGTGATGAAGTAGTCCTGCTCTGCCGTCTCGTGGCCCCAGCCCTCGACGAGTTCCGTGCTCGGAGCGACGAGGAAGAGGTGTGGGGTGCGCTCCATGACGCTGCGCGCGACGTATACCGGGTTCTTGGCGTGGCGTGAGGCCGCGATCGCGCCGGCCTTTCCCTCGCCATCCATGACGGAGGCGTCGAGCTCGATCTCGCCATCCGAGGTCAGAGCTGCACCACGACCGGCGTTGAACAGCGGGTGGTTCTCGAGCTGCTCGACTGCTGCGCACACCGCATCCAGTGCGCTGCCGCCGCGCTCGAGGACAGAGCGTCCGGCACCGTGGGCGATCGAGAGGCCCTCCTCGAAAGCAGCTCTGCTTTCGCTGGAAAGCTCTTCAATCTGACCGCCGGCCCCACCGTGTAGTGCGAGGGAGAAACCGTTGATTGGCGCAATGTCCCACAGTTTCGTGGTGCGTGGCGCCGCGATGGCTTCTTCGTTGTCTGGCATTACCGACCTCCGGCTTGACGAGTGATGTAGTTGACGGCGACAAAAGATGTGAAGATATCGAGCAGCTCGCTGCCCTCGATCCGGACCCCGCGCTCCGCGGTGCGGACGGCGCCGCGCGCCCAGGTCGCGACCTCGGCCATATCCGACGTCTGAAATTCGAGATCGAGGGATGCGGGTAGCTCGATTCCTGGAGTCTCGACCGTGCCTGCTGCGACCTTCTCCATGGCGGCACGGGCACCCTCACGGATGAGTCGGCACGACTCGGCTGGATGCAGGTTTAGTGCGCTGGCCCTGGTGA
>JAODMY010000039.1 GCA_025465535.1 Glaciihabitans sp. | reverse complement strand
GGGGTGAGTTCGCGGATCGCGGGGCATGGTCGCGCAAGCTGCTCAAGGGCGGCAGCACCATCGACTATCTGGTGCTCAGCGCGGATCGGGTTCGAGACCTGGCCCCCAGGGTCCTCCTGCCAGCCGTGGTCGGCGCGACGATCAGTGTCGCATCCCTTATCGCGGTCGGCCTGCTTTTGGCGCCGGCGCTGCCCCTCGTCATCGCCGTCCTGCTCGTATGCCTGGTCCTCGCACCGCTTGCCGCGACCTGGTCGAACAAGCGTGCCGGCCGAGGCCAGGTTCTTCTCGAGTCCGAAATGGGGCGCCAGTTTGCCGGCGTGCTGGCGGCATCAGGCGACGTGAAGGCGAACGGCGTGGACGGCGTGATTCGCGAGCGCCTGCGGAGGCTGGACGCTCGGCTGAGTGGGCGGGCAAGGCGATCCGCGTGGACCCTTGGGCTCGGCCAGGCGATAGTGATCCTCGCTCTCGTCAGCGCGGCGTTCTTCACACTGCTGATTGCACAGTCCGCCCTCAGCCACGGACGGCTGGCTCCGCAGATCGTTGCGGTGGTCGTGCTGCTTCCGCTCGCCCTGATCGAACCAATGCTCGCCTATGTTGACGCGATCCAGCTCTGGCCCAACCTGGCCGACGCGCTCCGCGCCAGTGCGCTCGACCCCGAGCCGGCCTCGATCGGCAGCGTAGAGCGGCCGCGACTCTCCGCGATCCCCACGGCGAACAGTCTCGAGCTCCTCGATCTGGCGGCGAGTTGGCCCGACACCACGACTCCGGTGTTTTCTGGTCTCACACTCAAGGCTCGAGTCGGCGAGTGGGTCATCGTCCGCGGGCGTTCCGGCTCCGGAAAGTCGACGCTCGTCGCCCTGCTCATGGGTTACCTTCGCCCCTCCGAGGGGCAGTATCGCCTCGACGGGACGGACACCGCTGACCTCGAGCCGTCCGCGCTTCGCCGACACGTCGCCTGGTCCCCACAGGATGCGCACCTGTTCAACTCGACCATTCGCGCAAACCTGCTGCTCTCCCGCCCGAAAGATCAGGCACCCACCGATTCCGAGATGCTGGATGTTCTCGAGCGGGCGGGCCTTGGGGAGTTCTATGCCTCGCTCCCGCTCGGCCTTGACACGCGCGTCGGATCAGAGGGCAGCAACCTCTCGGGGGGCGAGCGCCAGAGGCTCGCCGTCGCACGAACACTCTTGACGAGAGCGGAGGTCGTTCTCTTCGACGAGCCGACCGCTCACCTCGACTTCGAAACGGCACGCGACCTGATCGCTCAATTGCGTGCCGCCACCGCGGACCAGATTGCCGTGCTCGTGACTCATCGGCCCGACGACAGCGCCGAGACCGACACGATCATCGACCTGGAGAAGCTTGGCAGCGTGACGGCCGCCGAGCGCATCCTCGCGAGCTAATCCGACCCGGTCGGCTGGACATCCGCAGGCTGTGAAGAAGCCTTCAGCTCTCGGTACTCGCGGAAGACGAGGTAGATGATTGCGGCATCCAAAACGATGAACAGCGCCAGGGTCACTCCCGGCGAAGTGCACATGAGATAGATCTCGTACGCCAGAAACGCGCCAAGGACGATCATCGCGAAGGGGTACACCCTGTGCAGCCGGAGCATGAGACAGACGACCAGCAGAACCTTGATTGCGCCGTGCGCGACGAGGAAGACGACGACGATGCCGGTTCCCAAGCGTGCGAGGGATCCGTCGACGCCCTCAAGGTAATTCGAAATGAATTGGCCGACCGGGGAGTGGTAATCGGAAACCCTGGTGGCGGCCGCTTCCAGCCCCCGGTGTGGCAGGGTCGGCATGAACAGCAGCACGAATCCGAGGGCGAGTTCCAAGGCGCCGTCGACGCCCTTCACCAGCACACCGGCGAAATACAGCCGGTCGATAAGGGTGCGCTGCGCGCGCTTGCGCGTAATCGAGGTGGTCGCCACTGCTAGATGAGCTCGGCTAGTTGGGCACGGGCGGTCCTCGGCTCGGGGGAAATCCCTGGGTCGTCGAACGGCAAAACTCTCATCCTCCAACTCTCGCGGCCCAAGCTGATCGTTCGCCCCGTCCCTTATTTCATCGAATGCCCTATAACTGCCGGTCCGACCGCGGCGCACCCGCAGTTATAGGGCATTCGATGAAGAGCGCGCGAGGAAATGGGCGAGGAAAGCGACGCCATGGAGCGGGGGAGTGGATGTGAAACCGGGGAACCGCTGGACATTCGCTGGATGAAAACGCTTACGCGACCCGGTCCTGGCCACGCGGTAGCGAGCTCGCTCTCAGACAAGTGATTGGTTGGTGAAAGCTTCCTCAGGCAGCTCGGATTCCGAGCAGTCGATGCCCAGTTGGCGGTCCGTAATCTCGGATCATGACGTCGGCAAGCCTCATCGCCCGCCCCACGTCGCTACGACTTGTTTCCGCACTTGGCCATTGGCGTCGGGCTCTGGTCGGGGCGATTGCGGTTTGGTTCACAACGCATCTCGCCCTCAGCATCTGGGCCATAGTCGTTCACCTGGTTGAGCCGCGCGGCCTCGCACTTTTCTCGCAGCCCGACTGGTACTTCAGATTGTTCTTCGCGTGGGACAGCAATCATTTTTTCCAGATCGCGACCTACGGCTATTTTGCGCCGACATCACACGCGACGCTGCCTGCCTTTTTCCCCGGCTATCCGGAAGCCTCTCGAAGGCTGTCTGACCTGGTGTGGGGAGTCAACGCGACACCCTCGCAACTCACTGCGGCGATGTGGGCCGTATCGCTTATCGCTTCCCTCATCGCGGCCGTGCTCCTGTGGCGCCTCGTCGAGCAGGAACACGGGTCCAGGATCGCGGCGGCCGCGACGATCCTGTTCCTCGCGGGCCCCTACGCCGTGTTCCTCCAGGCGTCCTATTCCGAGTCCCTCTACCTGGCGTGCGCCATCGCAGCGTGGATGTTCACTCGCCGAGGCGCATGGCTGCCGGCCGGAATCATGGCGGCTTTCGCGTCGTTCACCCGCGTCGATGGCCTGTTCCTGATCGCAGCGCTTGCCGTGCTGTTCATCACAGTCAAGCGACGCCAGGGGGAGCCAATACTTCTCCGCCTCGCCGGCCTTGTCACAGTCGGGGTATCCGGCATCGGGCTCTATTTCATCTATCTCTTCGCCGCGACCGGCGACCCGCTTGCCTGGTCCCACGCGGAGACCGCCGGCTGGCACCGCACGACGAGCTGGCCCTGGGTCGGTCTGATCAATTCGATTCATCGAGCGGTGACGGCCGCATCCGGTCCCACGAGGCTGGAGAGCTGGCTCGACATCGTATTTGCCGCGCTGCTCGTCCTCGGAACCGTGCATTTTCTTCGGAACAAGCAGTGGGCCGAGGCCACGCTTGTTGGCCTCACCACCATTTCGTTGACGACGAGCTCGACCTACATGTCGATCGGGCGTGAGAGCCTCGCGGTGTTCCCGCTCTTCATCCTGGTCGCGACGACGCTCGCGGTACCGAAACGAAAATGGATCTTCTGGACGGCCCTCGTGGCCGGCGGAGTCTTGCTCGCCACCGATACCGCGCAATTCACGCTTGGCCTCTGGGCGGACTGACTCGCCGCTTGGTCCCGGGATCAATCGGACCAGATACCAGAGATCGAATTCCTGACCTAACGGGATCCATTCGCGGAGAATTGCCGCATGAGAATGCACAGCGATCAGCTGCACGTGGATGTGAACACGGCGCGACGGCTGATCGGTGAGCAGTTTGCACAGTGGCAGGATCGACCGGTCAGCGCGGTAGCCACCGATGGGACGGTCAACGCGATCTTTCGCATCGGCGACGACCTGTGCGCGCGCTTCCCGTTGCAGGGTGAAGATGCCGACCAGGTTCGGACGTTGTTGGAGGCGCAAGCGAGCGCCGGCACGGAACTGGGCTCGTGCAGTCCCTTCGCAACTCCCGCGCCGGTCGCGTTGGGCAATCCGGGACACGGCTTTCCTCTGCCCTGGAGCGTTCAGACCTGGATCCCCGGGCACGTCGCCGACGCCAGGTCCCTGGCGGCCTCAAGCGCTTTCGCGGAAGACCTTGCGACGCTCATCGGCGCACTCCGCGGAGCCGACACAAAGGGTCGACGTTTTTCGGGTACGGGCAGGGGCGGGTCGCTGCCGGATCACGACGGATGGATGGAAACCTGTTTCCAGGAGAGCGAGAACCTGCTCGATGTGGATCGGCTGCGTCGCCTGTGGGCCGAGTTCCGAGAACTTCCCGGGGCGGGCACGGACGTGATGTGCCATGGCGATCTGATTCCCGCGAACCTGCTGGTTCAGGACGGCAGGCTCGTCGGCGTCCTTGACGGCGGTGGATTTGGACCCGCAGATCCTTCCCTGGATCTCGTCGCCGCGTGGCATCTGTTCGACGCCGAAGCGCGGGAGGATCTGCGCCAATCCCTGGGCTGCGGACGATTCGAGTGGTCGCGTGGCCAAGCGTGGGCATTCGTGCAAGCCATGGGTCTTCTCTGGTATTACCGCGAGTCGAATCCGGGAATGAGCGCGCTCGGCAGGAGCACTCTCAGCCGGATCCTCGACGACGTTCGGCCGTGATCCACACCTCAATCTCATTTGGTCGCGGGCGACCGCAACCCCTGTTTTGCGGAAACTGGATTGTGGAACGGTGGATGCATGACTAATTTCGGCTACACCCTCATGACAGAGCAGAGCGGCCCGAAGGACCTGGTTCGGTACGCCGTTTCTGCCGAGCGGGCCGGGTTCGATTTTGAGGTCTCGAGTGACCACTTTTCGCCCTGGCTGACGAGTCAAGGTCACGCACCATACGCCTGGACGGTGCTCGGCGCCGTTGCCAACGCCACATCCCGCGTCGAGCTTGCCACCTATGTGACGTGCCCGACGATGCGCTACCACCCGGCCGTCATCGCCCAGAAGGCGGCGACCCTGCAGTTGCTTTCGGATGGCCGTTTCATCCTCGGGCTCGGCGCGGGCGAAAATCTGAACGAGCATGTCGTCGGGGAGGGATGGCCGGCTGTCGCCGCACGCCAGGACATGCTCGAGGAGGCCGTCGCGATCATCCGCAAGCTTCACACCGGCCAGATGGTGACGTGGGAGGGCAATTACTTCCGCGTCGACGCGGCGAAGATCTGGGATCTCCCCGATGGGGGCGTGCCCATCGCTCTCGCTGTCTCCGGGGCCAAATCCGTCGCTCGGTTTGCTCCCCTCGGCGACCATCTCATCGCGGTGCAGCCCGATGCCGAGCTTGTGAACGGATGGCAGAAGGCTCGGAGTGATGACGCGCCCGTGTCGCGCAAGATCGGGCAGGTGCCGATCTGCTGGGATCCGGACAAGGCAACCGCGATCGCGCGTGCCCACGATCAGTTCCGGTGGTTTGGTGGGGGATGGGATGTCAACGCCGACCTGCCGACGCCCGCCGGGTTCGCCGCTGCGAGCCAGTTCGTGCGGCCGGAGGACGTTGCCGCCTCGATCGCTTGTGGGCCCGACCTCGACGAACTCGTCGCGGGCATCCAGCCGTATTGGGAAGCAGGATTTACCGACATCGCCCTGGTGCAGGTCGGCGACGAGGGGCAGGATCGATTCCTTGAAGAGGCCGCCGAGCCACTCCTCGAACGGCTCCGTGCCGCCTCGACGTAGAAGTCTACAAAGTGGTGGCGGCATCGGACAGCGCGTTGGGTGGGGGCCCGTGTCGTGACAGTTGGATGACCCCGTACACGGCGAGTAGCCCAGAGACGACAAACACGATGCTGGCCCACAGAGGGGCGGCGGCCGCCTCGCCGAGGACGACTATGCCGATGGTCACCCCGACAAGCGGATCGATCACGGTGAGGCCGGCGACGACCACGCTCGGTGATCCGGTGGAGTACGCAGTCTGGACAAAGTAACTGCCGAGTAGCGCGGCCGCGATCAGCCCGACGAGACAGACAACCGTGAGCCAGTCAGCGAAACGCAGATGGAACCCGGTCTGGAAAATGGTTTGAATTCGCGTGATGAGGACCTTCGCGAGCGTGGCCACGAATCCGAACAGTATTCCGGAGCCCACCACGTAGAAGATCCGCGTCAGTCTCTTGCGCAGGACTGCAAACCCGACCCCGAAGACGATAAGAACACCGATCAGTATCGTCAGGACAATGACGAGTTGAGTGTTCTGGATGGCGACAGTGGTTGTCGTCAGGGCGGCGATCGTGACGAAAAGACCCACTCCACCGACGCACAGCAGGACGGCGCGAATAGAAGCGGCATCCAGCTTCGTTTTGGTGAGCCGGGCATTGAGCAGCACGGTGACCACCAGCGCGATCGCGCCAAGCGGCTGGACAACCGTCAGCGGCGCCAGGTAGAGGCTGAACAGCTGGAAGACCACCGCGAGACCGAGCAGCGCAGTGCCAAGCAGCCACGAGGGCCGCCGAGCCAGCGCCAGCACCTGGCCGAAACGCAGGCCCACTCTCTTGCCGGTCGGCATCCTCGCATCCACAACGGCGACTCCGTGTTGTTGGAATTGTGAACCGACCGACAGGAAGACTGCGCCAACGAGGGCAACGGGTATGCCAAGCGCCTGCACAGGCGACAGGGAGATCACTTCGATGCTCATCTCTCGAGGCTATCCACCCGCGACATCTGCGGTCACTCCATCGGGCAATAGCACGCGCCGGGGCGGGGCGTCGATCCCTTTGCGGTGCTCGGCAATCGATTTAGCGTCGGAGGATGTCGACGTGCGTATCCCTTGACCCCGGTCGATCTGGTCCGGGGCCGCTGGCACGCATCGCGAGCGAATCCTTCGCCAGGACGCTCGAGGAGGCAGTCCCGATCGCCATCGCCCTCGGAGCCATCGCACCGCCACCAGGTGAGGGTCAAAGCCGCGATCTTTGGGAGGCAATGGCGACGATTGCTGCGGGGGATCTCGGTGTCGCTCGACTGGTCGAACCACACCTGGACGCTCTTGCCATCCTTGATCAGGCCGGCAGGAAATCGAGCGTGGTTCGTTCTGACGATGAGCTGTGGGGCGTGTATGCCGCGGAAGGCGGCACAGATCCGTTGACCGCGACCGAGCAGTCGGGCGGATGGTTCCTCAGCGGGACGAAGCCGTGGTGTTCGCTCGCATCCCGGTTGGATCGAGCACTCGTGACCGCCCATCTCGCCCGGGGAGGCCGGGCACTCTTCGCGGTCGATCTGGGGCACGAGGGCGTGCACGTCCTCGCCGACCAATGGCACGCTCGGGGGCTGACGGAAGTCGTCAGTACCGCCGTCGAGTTCGCGGCCGTCCCCGCGGTGCCGGTCGGAGCCCCGGGCTGGTATCTGGATCGACCCGGCTTCGAATACGGCGGAATCGGAGTCGCGGCGTGCTGGTTCGGAGGCGCGGTCGGGATCGCTCGTACCCTTTTCGCCGCGGTGGCACCAGAGCCGGGCACGCTGAGTGCGATGCACCTTGGTGCGATCGACATTGCAATTGAATCAGGGCGCCGCGCACTGCTGGAGGCCACCGAAGTCGTCGACGGCAGCCCGAATCCGCGTACGGCGAAAATCCTCGCCAAGCGGGTGAGAGGCACCGTTGCACGAGCCTGCGAGGAGGTCATCTGGCGAGCGGCGCACGCGTTGGGTCCCGCGCCGCTGGCTCTCGACAACGCGCACGCGAAGCGGGTCGCCGACCTTCAGCTTTACATTCGACAGCACCATGCCGAACGGGACGACGAATCGCTCGGCGCGCTGGTCGCACAGAGCGGAGTGGCCCCGTGGTGACCTTCGACCCGAAGACAACGGGAACCAGCGCCGAGCAATGGCGAGCCGATCCACGCATGGATGCCCTGATGCCCCTCGACCTCGAGGACGCCGAATCGGTGACCGTGGTTGCGGCGCATCCCGATGACGAGTCGCTGGGCGCCGGCGGTCTCATCGCGGAGTGTTCGAACCGTGGCATCCCCGTCACCGTCATCGTGGTCACGGACGGCGCCGGTTCGCACCCTGCTTCGCCGACGCATTCAACGACGGATGTCGCAGTCCTTCGCTCGGCGGAGGTGAGGGATGCCGTCGCGCTGCTTGCGCCGTCCGCGATCGTCCAGATGCTCGGCTACCCGGACGGGACAACCACACAGAACGAGGCCAACATCGAACGAGACCTCAGTGCTCTGATTCCGGCCGGGACGCTGCTCGTGGCACCCTGGCGCGGTGACGGTCATCGCGACCATCGGGTCATTGCGGAGATCTGCGCGCGAATCGCGACCTCGCGACACGATTTGTTGCTCGAGTATCCGATCTGGCTGTGGCACTGGGCGAAACCGAGGGATCCCGTCGTGCCGTGGTCAGGATTCCGACGGCTGCCACTGTCCGGAGCCTCTGCCGCGACCAAGCAGGCGGCGCTGTCAGCCCACCGGACCCAGATCGACGGATTGGGACCGGACCCGGGGAATGAACCCGTGCTTCTCCCGGATTTCTTAGAGAACTTCACCAGTGCAAACGAAATCTTTGTCGCGACCTATCCGGCGGGAGACGCGATTTCTCGCGAATATTTCGAGCAGTTGTATGAGCGCAGGGATGATCCGTGGAGGTTGACGACGCGCTGGTACGAGAGGCGCAAGCGGGCAATCACGATCGCGTCGCTGCCCCGTGCTCGTTTTGCCCGTGGTCTCGAAATCGGTAGTTCCGTGGGCCTGCTGACCGCCGAACTCGCGAAAAGCTGCGATGAATTGATTGCCGTCGACATCTCCGCCCACGCGGTTGAGTTGGCGCGGGCAAGAACCCGGGACCTGCCCAACGTGCGAATGCTCAACCTCGACGCCACGAGCGACCTGCCAGCCGGCAGATTCGACCTGGTCATCCTGAGCGAAGTTGGCTACTTCTGGTCGGCGCCCGTCCTCACGCAGGCGATCCTCAACATCAGGGAACAGCTCACGGATGATGCCGTTGTCCTCGCGTGCCATTGGAGGCATGAAGTTGCGGACTACCTTCTGGCGGGCGACGAAGTACACAGGGTCATTCGGGAGGCGAGCCGGCTTCCACTGGTCGCCACTCATCTCGAAGAGGATTTTCGCATTGATGTACTCGGCACCGACGGGCGCTCGGTTGCACGACGTGAAGGGATGGTCGAGTGAATCGCATCGACGAAATCGCCGTAATCATGCCGGCCCGTGACGAGGCGGCCCTCATCGAACGAAGCGTGTCGGGTGTTGACTCGGCGCGCGCAGCAGCGATTCGCCGTTTGGGCGCGACGGCGCCCAACATCCGGCTCGTGGTCGTGGCAGACGGATGTCGAGATGGTTCCGCGCGCCTCGCTCGCAGGAGTGGCCTGGCCGAGGTGATCGAGATCGAACCGTCGGGTGTCGCGGTGGCCCGGCGGATCGGGGTGGACCACGTGCTCCAGTCGACCAGTCTCGCCCCGCGGCGCATTTGGCTTGCCCACACCGACGCGGACTCTGCCGTCTCTCGGGAATGGTTGATCGACCAGCTTTCGCGGGCGGAGGAGGGCGCCGATCTCGTCATCGGACCCGTGCAACCCGACTTCGTCGACCTCACCCATTTCCAGGTGCGCGCCTGGCAGGCAAGCCATCGCCACAATCAGGCTCACGGACACGTGCACGGTGCCAACCTCGGCATCCGTGCCTCCACCTACCTGGACATCGGCGGGTTCCCGCTCGTCGAAGTCGGCGAAGATGTCGCCCTTGTCGAACGAGCGAGAACAGCCGGCGCGATCGTCAGCATCAGCCACCGCATGGTGGTGACATCCGGCCGCAGGCAGGGCCGGGTCGTCGGAGGCTACGCCGACTACCTCGCCCTGACGCTTCCCCTGTGACGCTTCCGCTGTGTCCGCTCTCTGGTCGCGGCAGGATCACCTGCAACAGTCCGGCAAGCGACTTGCATTAGATAAGCACCTGCGTCAGCTGACGCAGGATTGGGGGGTGTACGTAGTCGTGGTGGTGGATGTGGCGGCACCCGGCGTAGCGGCGGGCGCGGAGCCGCTTGTGGAACTCGCTCCGGCTGTCGCCTTCGCGACAACGCCATCGGTTCCCAGAACCACCTGGATCCGGGTGGAGCCAGCAACCAACTTGGGCGTCGATCCCGGTAGGTAGCGCGCAACGACGGCAGCCTGAGCTGCGTCACCAGTCGGATAATTCACTGTCGTGGTGGCCTGGGCAATCGCGTTTGACGGCGTTCCCGTAACGAAGCCCGCTTTGGCCAGAATGCTGGTTGCGAGCGACGCCGCACCGTTGACGTGGCCGGCATTCACCACGTCGAGCGAGATGGTCGATGGTTGCGGCTGCGGGGTAGCTGTTGCGGTTGGAGTTGGCGCCGACTCAGTCCCGATGATCCCGGCGATGAATGCGCGCGTCGCAGCAGTGTTGACCTCGACGATCGACACCGGGGTACCACCGACCTCGATGGTCGGGGTGCCCTGGACCGGAATGGTCGCGGACGCAATGTGACCGTCAAAGCCCTTCACCTGGGCGGCAAGACTAATCAGGTTCAGTCCGGGGTCTGTCTGGATGGAGGAACTCACGGCGGTGATCACGTTGTGCAGTTTGACCGGATCCAGCAGGGTTCCCGCAGTGAGGATGTTTTTCGCCTCGATCGACAGGAAGTACTGTTGGCGCGCCTCCCGCGCGAGGTCGCCAGCCGCGAGCCCGTGCCGTTGGCGCACGAACGCGAGGGCCTGCTTCGCTGTCAGCTTTGAATAGCCCGCGGGAAGGTCGATACCCGAGTAGGGGTCGTTCACCGGCTCCTTGAGACAGACGGTGACCGGGCCGAGCGCGTTGACCACGTTGTAGAAGCCAAGCAGCGAGATTCTCACGAAATGATTGACGGTGAGCCCCGTCATGTTCTGGATGACCCGAACCAGCATCTGAGCGCCGCCGGCATCCCCACCCTTGCTGGCGCCGAGCTCGAATGCGGCATTGAGCTTTCGCATGCCCACGCCAGGAACGTCCACCCAGGAGTCACGAGGGAACGAGATGAGCGTCGGGTTTTTCCCGTTCGCCGGAATATGCAGAAGCATTATGGTGTCGGTTTGGTCACTTCCGCCATCCTGGGTGGTTCCCAGCTCCGCGAGCTCAGCTGCCGACGCGCCGGCCGGGCGGTGGTCGTCGCCGACGAGCAGGATGTTTTCATCCTTGTTGTCGGTCGAAGCACCTGGCACCAGCGCGTTGACGTGGGTGATTCCGCTGGCGAGCGTCTGGTAATTGAACGCGACATAGCCAACGGCGATCAGCAGCATCACCACGACAACGGCCACCGTGCGGCGTAGCGCCACCCGTCCGCGAGTGCGTCCGCCCCGCGCAATAGTCGCGGTCTGAGCCGCGGAGGGACGATTCGGTTGCGGGGGATTCGGTTGGGAAAACACATCGAAGAATATCCAAAACCGAACGACCTCTTTGACCGAAACGGCTGATATTCCACGATTCCCACGCAGAACACACCAAATGTCCAGCGTGGATGTCGCGCCCCGGCCTGGCCCGTGCGCCCCGGAAGTAGTGCCAGAGCTCGAGATCTGCGATCAGGTGCTGGTGGGTCGGCTCCCAGCCGAAGTGTTAACGCAAGAGCCTCGCGAACGCGGGTGGCGCAACTTGCGCCATCCCGAACTCGCGAGGCTGTTCAGCGAATCTCGTGGACTACGTGCGTTGTGAGATGCAGATGAAGTTGCCCTCGGTGTCTCGGAACCAGGCGGACTTCATGCCATCCATCGTCGCGACGCCATTTTCCGTCTTCATGCCGGGGATGTCATAGTCCTCAAACTGAACGCCACGTTCCCGCAACGAACTCATCTCCGCATCGAGGTCGTCGGTCATCCAGCCCATTTGTGTGTTCTGGGCAGTGCCCGCGTTGCTTGTCTCGTAGATTTCAAATCCGGAATCTGATGTGAGGTGGTACATCAGCGAAACGCCGTCGCCCGGGCCCGGGTCGGGATCGAGGTCAAGCTTGTCGTGATAAAACGTGCGCGCGCGCTGCAGATCTGCAGCGGGGAGCACAGTGTGCAATTCCTTCAACATGGGGTTCTCCTTCGGAGGCTGAAGGGCGGGGATTTGTCGGTAGCGAACGCCTCGCTGAGTACTGAGCAACGTCTCTCGCGGGCCGAACGCCCTGTGTGGGAGTGCCAGTCCTCGTCGTCGGTGGCAGCGAACGGAGAGTGGTACTCCGAGGCCAACGGAACGCCGGCCCGTCGGCCTTTGCCTATATGGCTGTCATGCTACGCCGACTAGTGAGGTTGCGAAACGGATAATTGTCACCCCGACCGCGGCGGCGAGACGCCAGATCAGGCCGCGGTGTCGACCAGGCCGTCGAGGTAGGCCATGTCATCGCCCGAGATCTCGAAGTCGACATCGGCGTTCTCGACAATACGAGACGGCGTCGTGGTCTTCGGCAGCGGCAGAATGTCTTTCTCAAGCAGGTAGCGGATGCAGAGCTGCGCCACCGACCTGCCGTACTTCTTGGCGATGCGGCCGACATCGGGGTTGTCGAGGATCGCGCCCGTGGCGAGCGGCGAGTACCCCTCGACCAGAATGTCGCGCGACTTGCAGAAGGCGGTGACCTCGTCCTGCGTGTAGCCGACGAAGAAACGGATCTGGTTGGCCTGCGGTACTACCTTCGACGCAGCGATCAGTGACTCGAGGTCCTGGACGTTGAAGTTGGAGACCCCGATCGAGCGAGCGCGGCCGGCCTCGTAGATCTCCTCCATGGCGCGCCAGACGGCGATGTTGCCCGCGCGGTGATCTGAGCCGATCTGCGACCACGGCCACGGTGCGTGGATCAGGTAGAGGTCGACATAATCCATCTCGAGAGCCGACATGGTCGTCTCGAAACTCGCTTTTGCCTTGTCGTAGTCCTTGATCTCGGCCGGCAGCTTCGTGGTGACGAAGATCTGGTCGCGGGGGATTCCGCTGTCGCGGATGGCGCGCCCCACGCTCGCCTCGTTACCGTAGCCGCGGGCGGTATCGATGTGTCGGTAACCGGCCTTCAGCGCGGCGGCGACCGAATCGTAGGCAGATGAGCCGTCCGGAATCTGCCAGGTGCCGAACCCGATCTTCGGGATCTCCACCCCGTTGGCGAGTGTGAAAGTGTCGGTTAGCGCTGGCATGATTTCTCCTTGCTCGTGAAGCGGAACGGCCGCCCTTGGTGTTGCACAACTCATCCAATTCTGGCCCGATCAATCACCGCAGCAATACAGCCGATCGCGGGCAGCTCCGGAAACTGACCGGGCCGGTACTTGTTAATTCGGTGTGAAATATGGGCAAAACGCCTGGATGGACGCGGTTATGCAGCGAATTTGCGGTTAAGTTCCCGTGGGTATCGAAACTTTCAACGACGTATTTGGGGAATCCCAATGGACACGAAGAAGCAATGACCACGAATAAGTTTGCGGGTGGGGCCGTGCGAGGCTCAGCTCGGGAAAAGAGTTTGCGCCTGACGGGCATCCTGGGCGTGAGTGCCCTGCTAGCTGTGGTAGCAATCGTTGTCACCAACCCGTCGGCCGCCTCCGCGACATCGTATCCGAGCTGGTCAGACGTGTTGGCTGCACGTAAGAGCACGGCCGCGACCCAAGCGGCGACCACTCAGATCACCGGCTTGCTCAGCAGCCTGAACAGCCAACTTCAAACGGCTCAGAACGATGCCGCCGCGAAGGGGGCCGCCGCCTACACCGCCGAACAGACGTATTTTGCCGCCGAGGCGAAACAGAAGACTTTGCAGGCGCAGGTGGATGCCGCTGCGGCCCGAGCGGCCAAGTCGCACAAGCAGGTCGCCGAGTACGTCGCCCAACTGGCACGCGGCTCTGGCAGCGGCGACGGCACGACCGTTCAGCTGCTTCTGAACGGCAAAGCTGCGGGTCAGCTTCTCAACGACCTCGGTGCCCTCGGCCAGATATCCCAGGGCGAGAACGACATCTACAAGCTGGCACTCTCCCAGCAGAAGACCGCGAAGCAGTTGAGCACGCTCGCGAATGAGCAGGCCGGCATTCTCGCTGCCCAGAAGAAGGCTGCCGACGCGGCGGAGGCGGCCGCGACCGCGGCCGCGGCGAAGCTGCAATCGGCCGTGACGGCAGAGACCGCGCACAAGCAGGCGCTCACTCTGGAACTGGCCGCGTTGACCACAAAACTGAAAATGACCGAGAAGCAGTATGCGGCTGGGGTCGCGGCGGAGAGGCCGGCCTCAGGATCGGGACAGGCCGGCGCGGTGGATTCCCAGGGCTGGGCACTCCCGACCATTGGGGTGATCACTTCGCCCTGGGGCTATCGGTACGACCCTGCGGCTAACTACAACTGGCAAATGCACTACGGCGACGACATCGCCCACGGCTGCCTGCAGCCGATCTACGCCGCCCACTCGGGCACGGTCACCTACGTTGGCCCCTATGGCGACATCGGAAACTACGTTGTCATCAACGATGGTGACTCGTATTCGACGGCCTACGGCCACATCGCCAATGGCGAGACTTTCGTGCATATCGGTCAGCATGTTTCGGGGGGTCAGAACATCGCCCGTACCGGCTCGACCGGCACCTCGACGGGATGCCACCTGTACTTCCAGGTCATGGCGAACGGCAACCCGGTGGATCCGGTGCCTTTCATGCGTGCACGAGGCATCACCCTCGGGCAGCTGTAGTCGGATCGCGCGACGGGGCGGGGCCCCGACAACACCACCTCTTGTGGCGCAACTCTCGACAGCTGCTCGGTCCTTTTTGTTACGTGAGCGCTGGCGTCGGGTCAGGTGTGCACAGGTCCACGCCGAGTCCGTCGTGCCGGGACGACGGGCTCGGTCATGGGCAGTTTCACGGCGGCGCCAGTAGCGGCGGCGTTAGCGGCGCCCTCAGCCTCACGAGCGAGGAAGGCGCCAAGTTCGCTGATGGTGCTCATGAGCGGGGCGGGGAACACGACCGTCGTGTTCTTATCGACGCCGAGTTCGATGAGGGTCTGCAGGTTTCGAAGCTGTAGCGCGAGAGGGTGAGCCATCATCGTGTCGGATGCGTCCCCGAGGGCCGCGGCGGCAAGGGCCTCGCCCTCGGCGGCAATAATCTTGGCTCGCTTTTCCCGCTCGGCTTCCGCCTGCTTCGCCATCGCCCGTTTCATAGTCTCGGGGAGCTGGATATCCTTCAGCTCGACGAGGGTGACCTCCACGCCCCAATCGAGCGTGGTGACGTCGAGGATCTTCCGGATGTCGGCGTTGATGACATCGGTCTCGGCAAGCATCTCGTCGAGCGTGTGCTTGCCGACCACCTTGCGCAGGGTGGTCTGCGCGATCTGGTCGATGGCGGAATAGACGTTTTCGATCGCGACGACCGACTTCACAGCGTCAATCACCCTGAAGTACGCAACAGCGGAAATGTCGACACTGACGTTGTCCTTGGTGATGATTCCCTGCGACTGGATCGGCATCGTGATGATGCGCAGGGTCACCTTGGTGAGTCGATCCACGACGGGAATGATTATTGCGAGCCCCGGCTTCCTCGTCCCGATCACCCGCCCGAACCGGAACTGGACTCCCATCTCGTACTGCGTCACAACATGGATGGCCAGAGCCAAAGCGATCAGCGCCAGGATGATGACGATGACAAGAACCACAATGAGCCAGGCCATGAAATGCTCCTAAGTGAGTCGTGAGAACACCGCTGCCGAGGGCTGGAGCAACAATTCCGACGTTACGTCCGCGACGAACGCGCCACAAGGGCCCCACCAGTGCGGAGGCAAGACTAAGGTGTGGAGCAGGCTCACGAGCACGTGTATTCCCAGGAGGATGCGGTGACGAACAACGAAGTTCTACCAGCCAGCCCGGACGCGGGAAACTCGACGGGCGTTCTCGAGCTCCGAGGCATCCACCAGTCGTACGGAACGGGGGATGCCCAGGTGCATGCCCTCCGCGGAATCGATCTGAGTGTGGCCGCGGGCGAGTACCTGGCGATCATGGGGCCGTCGGGTTCGGGCAAGTCGACCCTGATGAACCTGCTCGGCTGCCTCGATGTCGCATCATCTGGCACCTACTCACTTGCGGGCAACGACGTGAACGACCTGGACGAAAAGCAACTCGCCCAGGTTCGTAACCGGGAGATCGGGTTCATCTTCCAGTCGTTTAACCTGGTGCCGCGGATGACCGCACTGCAGAACACGGAACTGCCACTCGCTTATGGCGGGGTGAAATATGCCGAACGCAAGCGCCGGGCGCTGGAAGCCCTCGCGATGGTCAACCTGTCCCACCGGGCCGATCATCAGCCGCAACAGCTCTCCGGCGGCCAGCAACAGCGTGTCGCCATCGCGCGCGCCCTGGTGACCAACCCGACCCTGATCCTCGCCGACGAACCGACAGGGAACCTGGACTCGGAGTCCACCCACGAAATCCTGGCAATCCTCGACCAACTCGCGGCCGAGGGCAGGACCATCGTCATCATCACCCACGAAGAGATGGTCGCCGAGCGCGCGCACCGCGTGGTCACGATAAGCGACGGCCTGATCATCTCCGACCGCCTGAACCGGGATCTTGTCCCGATGAACTGATTTCTCTTGGCGGTTATTGACCGTATGCCGTGAGGAAACGGTTGCGAAAAGTATCCATTCGCCAGAGCGGCGCTGTCGGTGAGGGAAGCATTCCCGGTTGCCAGTGCCAGGACGAGATGCGGTTGATGACCTTGGGGTCCTTGGAGATGATGCTGATGGGCACATTGTGGTTTGCGCCAACTCCGCTCACCTCGGTTGCGGGTTGGTGGTCCCCGAGAACGACCAGCACGAGGTTCGGGTCGTTGTAGGTGGTGAGGAAGGAGAAGAGGGTGCTCATCGTGTATTCCACCGACCGGCCGTAGAGCTGCTGCACATGGTGCGGGCTCTGCCAGACAACGCTCGGTGGGAGCCCCTGGGCCGGCTGGGGGTCAAAGATCGAGCCGTTGCCGACCGATGCCCACGGCACCTGATGCGGCAGGGGAGTCCACGGTGTGTGCGAGGACACGAAGTCGATCTCTGCCATCACCGGTTTGTGCGGTTTTGCCAGTTCGTGTTTCTGGAAGTAGGACCACGTGTACTGGTCGGGAATGCGGGCGTAGCTGAATCCGGGCCCCTGATATCCGACATTCTGTGAGTTGAGTTCGGTACCGAAGTGGTAGAACGAGGTACCGACCGACCACGGCTTGGTGTCGGACGGCACGTCGCTGACGGTTCGCCAGCCCGCCTTTGTGAAGGCGTCGCTGAGGGTGAACCGGCTTCCAGCGGTTACCTGGTCGTATTTCTGTTGCGAGTCGATCCATAGTCCGGTTTGCAGGGTCGAGTGGGCGAGCCAGCTGATTCCCCCGAACGTGGAGGACGTGAGAAATGCGCTGCGTTCCGAGTAGCCGTCTGCCGCGAGTTCCGCGTTTCCCTTGCGGAGGACCTGGTCGACGCCTTGGGAGAAGAACGTGTTCTGCACGGCGACCTGGCCGTAGCTTTCGATGAACGCGATGATGACGTCTTTGCCCTTTAGACCGGTGAGCAGGTCGGATGCCGGCAGCTGCGCGTAGCCGTCGGCCGCGTCCGCCTTTTTGGACGCCGCACGTGCAGCGCCGGCAGCAGTCACTTGGTTGGTTTTCGCGACTGCCGCGCTGATGGTGTCGGCCGCCGCGATCCGCTCGCCGGGGACGATCTGGACACCGACGAGTGCGAGCACGATCCAGCTCGCCGCGATCGTTGAACCCCCGATCAGAGCCACTCGGCTGTGCCGTCGAATCACGTTGGCGAGGTGAAAGAACGCCACAGCGACCACGAGAACAGCCAGGGCAGCGGCGAGGAGGAGGAGGACGAGAATCGCGAGCGCGGGGACCGAGCCGGTTGAGTCGCGCAACACACCATAGGCATCTGCCAGTTCCGGCCAGCCTGTCACGATGTTGAACGGTTCGCCCACGGCCAGCGCGAAGCCTCGATCGAGCGCCGCACTGGCGATCGTCGTGACAAAGATCAGTGCGAAAAGGATCGCGACGATTCGACGAGCGATCGGCCACGGGAGTACCGCCAGAACAGCAAGGGCGAATACCGATTCCACCGGAACACGAATCAGGGCGAGCGCGGTCGCGGAGCTGATGAGCCCTGGCGCGAGGACGGTGAGGAAGACTACGACTGCGGAGAGCACCAAACGCACATTTGTCTTACTCACGACATCCTCATCGCGAGAGACCTGGTTGCCAACCGATCTTCGGCATCATGTCGGGCAAATCGATCCGAGAGCGCGTAACGCAGCAGGACCATGTCGCCGATCTGTCGGACTTCCGCCAGCGTCGCGCGCCGGTCACTCGTCCAGGGAAAGATCGCATCGCCGACGAAGCGGGGAGCGCGCTGGTCGCCGACGAAGAACGGTGCCACGGCCAGGTGGAGTTCGTCGACGAGGTTCGCTGCCAGAAATTGAGTGTGGACGGTTCCGCCTCCTTCGACCATGAGCTGGCGAATTCCGCGATCCGCCAGGTCCGCAACGAGGTCGCTCATCGTCAGGTCTTTCCCCAGCCCAATGACAATCGCAGTGTGCCCCACCCGTCGACGGATCCGCACGGCCTCTGGCGCAGGGCAGTAAACCAACTTGGATGTGTCACCAGCAGTGAAGAATGCCGCGTTCGGATTGAGCTCACCCGATGCCGTCACGGTCACCTTCCACGGTGAGAACGTCATACCCGCGGACTCTCGTCGAGACTGGCGAGCAGTACTGCGGACCAGTAACCGGGGGTTATCCCGTCGCACGGTGCGTGCGCCGACCAGGATGGCGTCGTTTCTTGCGCGCACATCATCGACGCGGTCGAAGTCTGCGTCGTTGGAGAGGGCGAGCCGCGGTGGATCCGCCCTGTCGAGATACCCATCGAGCGAGGTGGCACTGCTCAGAGTGACGTACGGATTATCTGTCACGGTGTCTTCTCCTGACTTCTATCGGCGAGAACGAGAACGGGCAATGGAGCCGGCCCCAGCGCGGCATAATTCGCTTTGCCCTTGCGAGCGCTGGAGGCCACCATCACGATCGCGCCCGGGATGACCGAGATGATGACGAGGGCGCCGAACAGGATTGACGCCGCGACCCCCGCGGCGGCACCGAATCCAGCAAGTGCGAAAGCCCAGCCGGCGATGCCCTCACGGGGTCCCCATCCGCCTATGTTCAGAGGGATCGAAGCGCCGAGCAGGACGACGAAAGCGAGGGCGAGCATCCGCCCTGCCGACACGCTCTCGCCCACCGCAGCAGTGGCGATGGTGAAGGTTGCGACATGGCAGGCGATGACGATGAGCGACGCGACTGCGACCTGCGCGGAAACCCGAACCGATCCGAGGCCCGCACGAAGTTCCCGCGCCTCGTGAAGCAGCGCCTCGCGCGCACGCACGCTCGCCCCAGCCACCACAAGAAGCGCAACGACAATCATGCCAAGTCCGATCGCGATCGTCGCGAGCAGGTACCCCTCGAACTCTGCTCCGAACCATGCGAGAACCGTGAGCGCCACAGCGAGTTGCACGACCTGCCCCGCGGTGCGTTCGATCGCGACCGCGCGTGAGGTTTGTCTGATACTTTCCGCACCCTGCCCGTGAGCTATTGCTCGGTGAACGTCCCCAACCACTCCGCCGGGAATCACGGTGTTCAGGAATTGGGACCGGTAGTACATTCCGATCGCCGTCGACCACCGAAGCTTGACTCCGAGACGCGTCGCGATAAGACGCCAGCGCCACGCGGCTGCGGCCGTTGCGACCGCTGCGAGGAGGAGGGCCGCACCGATCGTTCGCCCATCCAGGCCGAGTAGGCCGCGGAGCAGGGGGCCGGTACCCACATGAGCGATCACCGCGATGAACACGCCAACGCCGACGACCAGGCGAATCCACAGTCGGAGGCGGCTGGATCGTATTGCCTGGCGCAACCGGGCCCGGATGATCGTTGTCATCCGCGTGGCCATGCCAGCAGGTCCACGTGACGAACGAGCGCGGCCAGCTCGCCGCGTTCGATCTGCAACGTGCGAAGTTGACGATAACGCGTGGCTGCAGCGCGCAGTTCTGAATCCTGGTCGATGGCGGCGTCGACCCATCCAGAGAACCATTCGCTCAGCAGGCGAGGGCGGCGGTGATCAAGCCGCCACATCGTGGTGCTCGGGCGTACATTCCAACCGGCCTGGGTGAACAGCCCCCGCGCGATCGGCGCGCCGTACCGACCGAGCTGTTGGCGCCCACCGGCCTCGCGGAGTTGGTGGGCATTGAACGCGTGCTCGAACGCGGCATCGAGCTCGTCTCGCGGACTCAACCGCACCTCCCCGGTCACGCTGAGCGCGAAAAGCGCCGGGCACCGGGCCTCCACACAGGCGTTGATGATTGCGCGCGTCTCGCGTGACGTCAGCACGTCGAGCAACGCGGACGCGGTCACGAGGGATGCTCCAGCCAAATCGACTGCGCGAAGGTCGGCGAGATTCCCGGGTTGCGAGATCACGGAGACGGCAGCATTGTCCCGATCCAGTGGACGTGATCCGTCGATGGCTCGTTCGATCAGTCCTGCATTCCAGTCATGCAGGATCCACGTCTGCGGTCCGGGAAGAAGGGGAGCGAGCCAGCGCATCATTGAGCCGGTCCCGCTCCCCAGATCGTGAACGACAACCGGCCCATTGGGGAGCATCGCGGCGGCGGCTACGGCGAGGTCGAGTGAGCGCGCACCCGCATCTTCCGGCTCGCGGAGCGCGAGCCATTCGGTGCTGACCTCGAGAATCTCACTCATGCGGTCACCGCCGTTCCCCTGAGTGCCACGTCGTGGAGCGTTGACGCGATGACAGCGACTGTTGCAGTCCACGTTCGAGCCGATGCCCGAGCCTCCATGGCCGCTGTCCTGAGCTCCGTTCGACGCCCTGGACTCGACAGCCACTGGCGAAGCACGACCTCGAGCGCCCACGGATCCTCCGGCGGTACGAGGATTCCCGCGGCCGTGCTCGAGATTGCCTCAGGTATTCCGCCAACGTGGGCGGCGACGACGGGGATGCCGTGCGCCAGAGCCTCGGCCACCACCATGCCGAAGCTCTCGTTCCGGGACGGCACAACGACGAGGTCTGCCCGGCTGTAGGCGCTTTCCAACTGACTTCCGGCGAGAACGTCGGTGAACGTCACTCTGCTGGCGAGATGGGATCGATGAATGCTTTGCGTCAGTTCGTAGACAAAGCCTGGCGCTGCGTCGAGTGATCCAACGAACGTGCAGCTCCAGTCGTCGATGTCGGTGAAGTGGGCCAACGCGCGGACGAGAAGGTCCTGGCCTTTGTGCGGCGCAACCACACCCACGCACAGCAACCGCCCGCCCGATCGTGAGCCGAGCGTAAGCGCAGCCGGATCAGTCCCGGGATGAGCAACGACCACGTCGTGAAGCTCGGCGAAGTCACGCGAGATGAGCTCGGACCGCGTCCATCCACTGGTCGCGATGATGCGTTTTGCCGCGCGTAACGCTTCGCGCTCAGCGGGGAAGTCCGCGACCATGTGCGCCAGGACGACAATCCGAAGCCGGCTCGACTGCGCCGTCAACGCCTCCGATTCGCGCACGGCGATCAGCCCATCGATCAAAATGAGGGCGCCGTCGGGCAGCTGGGACAGTTTCCGCGCTGTCATTGATCCATCACCGGCCGGGATGAGCACCATCCGCACCTCCCACCCGCTGCGTCGGAGACCCTCGCGAACGTGCTGGTCGTACACGTTGCCACCGCTCACCCTGTCAGGGTCGTCTATTGCATCGGGGACCACGAAAAACACCGGCATTCCCTCGTATTCGCTCACAGTGACCTCGAATAGCTCGCCCACGCGACGTGGGATTCGTGAAGCGTCACAGTGATGGATCGCACCTGCCGACCGCTGCCGAGAGACCCGTCAAATATCCGCTCGGCGAGGCGATCCGCGATCACTTTGCAGAGCACTTCGGTGGTGGTGTTCACACCAACGAAGTCGGGGTCCTCATCGAGGTTGCGATACGTGAGCGAACCCGTGATCTCGGCGAGCAGGACCGATGCCCGTCCGATGTCAACGACGACGCCGTTGGGATCGAGGTCTGAGGCCTCGAAGGTGGCGTCGACAACGAACGTAGCGCCGTGGAGTCGCTGCGCGGGACCGAAGGATTCGCCGGTGAAGCTGTGGGCGATCATCATGTGGTCCCGGACCGTTACCGTGAAAGTCATCCTGGTTCTCCCCAATTGATCGTGTGGCAGAGGTCGGTGCGCGATCCGTCGGCTAGGCCCGCCATCACGTCGGGAAGATCTCGCCACGATGATTCGGCTGTGAGCAGGGCGTCGAACGCCGGGTCGCGCAGGAACTCCAGAGCCAACGCGAGGCGTTCGCGCGTCGTCCGGTTACCGCGCCGTTTCGCGGCCACCGCACCGACCTGGCTCGAACGAATTGTCAGTCGCCGCGAGTGGAAATCGGCGCCGAGCATGAGCGTTGCCGGGCGATCCCCGTACCAGCTCGCCTCGATCACTTCGCCCTCGGTGACGACCGTTTCGAGTGCGACCTGCAACCCAGCATCCGACCCGCTCGTGTTGATCACGATGTCGCGATTGTGTGGTGGGTCCGCGATGTCGGCGAAGCCGACGCCGAGTTGATCCGCGACCTCTTTTCGGGCTGGGTTCACGTCGATCAACGAGACGTCAACGCCCGGGATCCCCCGCAGGAGTCGTGCGACGCAGCAGCCAATCATGCCGGCACCGACCACAGAGACGCGGTCACCGACGACGGGCGCGGCGTCCCAGAGCACATTGATGGCCGTTTCGACCGCGCCCGCGAGCACGGCGCGACGTGCCGGGATTCCATTGGGAACCGGTACGACGGCGCCAGCGGGGACGACGAATGCGGATTGGTGAGGGAAAAGCGTGAAAACGATCTGTCCCGCTAACGATTCCGGCCCACGTTCCACCACGCCGACGTTGAGGTACCCGTATTTGACCGGACCGGGGAAATCACCTTGCTGGAAGGGAGCGCGCATCCGTTCACGCTCGCTCTCGGGCACGTGACCGCCGAAGACGGAGACTTCCGTGCCTCGACTGACACCCGTGTGGAGAGTCCTCACGAACACCTCTCCATCGCCGGCATGGGGGAGCGGTTCGCGTCGGAGAACGCCGACGCCGGGTTTTTCGACCCAGAAAGCAGTGACCTCAAGCACATTCACTCCTTTCTTGAACGATTGTGACGCCGCTGACGTGTTAATAGGTGGGTTAACTGAGAAACGAGACAGGGATGACCAGAGTTCAATTCGCGCCGATCTCATTTGCAGCCGCGGGCGCCACAATCACGACGGTGCTCGGCGTGGTCGCTGTGTACTGGAGCCAGTCGTGGGTACCCGGGGTCGGTTGGCTTGCCGCACTCAGTTACCTGGTGATTTCGAATGTGTTGCTTTTCCGCGGTTTGCAGCAAAGACAGACGACACGATTCGGACCGGCGAATGCCATAACGGCGGTGCGATCAACGCTGGTTGGCGTGATCACTGGGATCGTCGTTGCATCCTTCGTCGCGCCGGTGCCGATCGGACTCCTGGTTGCCCTCATCGTGCCAGCTCTCCTCCTTGACGCTGCGGACGGGTGGATCGCCCGACGGATGAACTCGGCCAGCGAGCTTGGCGCGCGGTTCGATATGGAAGTCGACGCATTCCTATTGCTCGTGCTGAGCGCGTACGTTGCGCAAACCGTAGGCGTCTGGGTGCTGGCGATCGGCCTGATGCGATATGCCTTCGTCGCCGCCGGGTGGATCTTTCCCTGGCTTCGTCGGCAACTCCCGTTCCGTTACTGGCGCAAGGTCGTAACGGCTGCGCAGGGCATCGCATTGACGATCGCCGTTACCGGAGTCATTCCCGTGCTCGACATTTTGCTCGTTGCGGTCGCGTTGGCGCTGCTCATCGAATCATTTGGCCGTGACGTGGTCTGGTTGGTGGCTAGGCGGGGAGAGGGCGAATGAAATTCACCAGTGGTCGGCGGTCAGGTCGCTGGCCGCGCCCGGAGCGCGAAAATCGACGCGACCGCGAGCACCACGATGCCGATCGCGTCGACCACAATCGTTTCGGGAACGAGAGTGAAACTCCACGTCTCGGTAATGCCGAACAGTCCGACTGTTAGCGCGAGCACCAGGGCAAGAAGGCTCGCGATGACGAACAACAGGCCAAGGACCGTAACGAGTTTCAGGAGCCTGCCATGCATCGCCAGGATCCCGATCGCAAGAACGATGCCCGCGACTGCGTTGAGAATGAAGAGCACACCGAGCACGCCCCCGACGCCGTCGAAGACAAGGAATAGATGAATCCCGCCGATCGCGAAAAGGACGATCGCGCTGAGGATTCGGATGGGGCTTGATAGGTCGTGGCCGCTTTCGGTCATCTCTGTACCTGCTTCCTGGTTAGCCTCCAGCGGTGAAGGCGTCGTCAGTTAAGCAAACGAACGCGCCGCACCAAACGTTCAATCGGGCTAATGGATGGCGGAAAGCGCGGCCAATGCCCGTCATGTCCTCGGCCGATGGTTGTCGAGCTGTGGCGCGATGACGTCCGCAATATGGTCGGCCCATTGGCGGTAGGTGTTGCCGTCCCGCACGCGGAGGGCGTTCGTTGGTTTGACGGCGGGCAGGGAGACATATGTCGCGTTGCTGGACTTGCACAGCTGGACTGTTTCCTCGTTCATCCGTATTGCGTGAGCTGCGACGATCCTGACCAGCCTGGAGTCGAATCCAGGGACCGGTTCGACAGGCGGGATTCCGGTCACGAACGTTCTGGACGGGCCCGAGGTCTTCTGGTCGAGGGTACTGAGGACTGCGACGAGTCGTTCGCGCCAGGCGGACAACGGCATCAGTTTGAATGCGTAGTTGGCACCAAGCACAACAACGACCGCATCGAACCGGGACGTGTCAATCACACGCAACATCGGCAGGGCGCTGCGCACCGTGATCCGGCTGTCGGCGACAAGTTCGACTCTGGTACCTCGGCCGGTTCTGCGGCTCAGCGCCCGGGCAAGTGCACCCGGCAGCGCGATACCGTGCGTCAGCACACCCCAGCCAATCGCTGGTCCGGAGCCGAATATCAGCACATGATGAGGATTGGGGCCTGGCGCGTAGGCCTCTGGAGCGTCGACCGGTTGCGGAGTTGGCTGAGTTGTCGTCTGTTGGAGGGCAAGCCAGGATCTGGTGAACGGAGCAGCTAAAGGGCGAAGCAGATCATGCCGATCCATCTATCGAACCTCGGGTTGAGACGTTGTCGAGCATGGGCATCCCGGATACGCAGCTTCTCCTGCGTCCGCGGGGCCGGACGAGCTCATTGAAGAAATATCCCGAACATCTCGGTCTCGCAAGGAGCTTCTCCCTAGCTCTAGAAAGATCCCGGGAACCGCAACGCGATTTGATCTAACTTCACAGTATCAAGACACGTCGTTCGAGCTCGTTATTTTTATTCGCGCTCGCGCAGGCAGCCGAGTTGTTCACGCGCCCACGCCGGAAGTACGCGTTCGAGCCGTTCGTCGAGGCTGCGCTGGTCTCGTTTCGGCAGTGTGACTGCAGGTGTGACGAATTTCGATTTCGCCCGGGCCATGGAGCTAACGAAAAAGATTCGCATCGGATCCCCGAACTCCAGTACCTCGTACTTGCCCCTGCTCAAACTGATGAAGCCGATGAGGCATAAGGAGCTTTCCCACGACACTCGTGCGTCGCTCACCCTCCATTCGCAGTCGGAGATCGGCATGAGGTGCACGTCGGCAACGCTTCTAGCGGTACAGGCGGCGATTCTCATGGCGATTCCGTCCGGTTCGTCAGGTTGCAGGCCGAAGCGTTGCCAGCGCGCGCTCGATTCGTCTACCTGGCGGCGAATGAGTGAGCTTCTGCTTCGTGGAATCATCCTGACGCGTGTGCTCGTTAGGCCACAGGGTCGAAGGTCCCGTGGTTGCGAGTGCCAGCAGTGCTGAAGTTACGTCTTTTCTGAAGGGTCGCCGATTTGTTGGCCGATGCCAGCCGCTGCGGTAATGCCGGTGCCAGGGATGATGCTCTGCACGGACATGGTGCGGGCGCAGACACCTTCGGCGACGGAGCGGATGGTGAGGTTATTGTTGCGAGCGTGGGTGCGCAGCACGGTGAAAGCGTCATCCATTGGGATGGAGCGGGAGTGCGAGACCATTCCCTTGGCTTGCTCGATGAAGATCCGACTGTCGAGGGCATGGTGAAGCTGCTCGGCAAGGATCGCGCCTTCGCGCGCGATGTGTTCGTGCAGGATTCCGATCGTGGCCACGTCGGTGAGAGCCTGAGCGACGGCGGCGTCGCGGCCGCTCAGCGCGCCCCGCTTGGTTCTGAAGAGATTCATGGTGCCGATGATCTGTCCGCGCAGTCTCATCGGGGTCGCGTGAGCGGAGTGAAATCCGTATTGCATGGCCGCCTTTTGGAACGCCGGCCATTTCCCGCCGGAGCTTTGAATATTTGGGACGGAGATCGCGGCTCCCGTGGTGAAGCAGTCGATGCAGGGTCCACTGTCGGCATTGAGCTGCATCACTTCGACAAAGTCCGCACCTTCGCCGGTCGAGGTCATAAGTTGCAGTTGACCGTCGGCGTTCATCAGCATGAGGCCGCCGGCGTCGGTGTCGAGAATCTCGGTGCATTGTTCGACAAGGGCGTGAAGGAGATCGACGACATCGAAGTCGGTTGTGAGCGTATCCGCAACGGTCACGAACGCGGTGTTGATGCGCGCCTCGCGGGAAGCTTCATCCATGATCGATCTCCTTGTTCGGCGTTCGCGAATTGATGCTCAGGCGTCCGGCGAAGACGTCGATTGGGTGGCGTCCAATTGGGACTGATCATGGCTGTTGCCTGGTGAACTTCCCGGCGCAATGCCGGCACCAATTCGCGCTCGGCTGGCGGGGCGTTGTTCGCGCGGGTGACGTCGAACGTTTCACAGAAATCCCCGGTCCGCGTGAAATATCAATGGGCACCGGGGGTCTGGAGTGGCTATGGGCAGGATGCGCCCAAACGCGACCGAAGTCAATGAGTCCCGAGCAAATGTCATCAGATCGGCCGGACTGAAACCTCGAACACCGCAAGGTTGGGCACTGACCGGTCTAGGATCACGAATGTGGGGTGACCTCCTTCTGGGGCATTCACGACGGACGGGGGATCGTCGTGGCGATAAGTACAGATCCGATTTCCATCAGCGGTACGCAGGGGCGCGCGAATCCGGTTTGGATGGTCGGCGCGGCCCTGTTCGTGGCGCTTGTTCTTTGTGGCGTGCTCGCGCTTGGCTCGGGGTCCGCTACGGCTGACCTTTTTGGCGATTTTGCTGTTTTGCTTTCCGCAGTGATTGCCAGTGTCTGCTGTTTCCGCGCTTCGCACCGGCGCGGGCCGGACGCACGTGGGTGGCTGTTCATGGGTGTCGCTGCCGCGGTGTGGTCGTCAGCCCAGGCGGGGGAAGCGGTCTTTGGGGCTCTGCTGGGTCAGACGTTTACGTTCCCGTCTCTGATAGATGTGGGTTATCTCGGCTACTCAATTCCTGTAATCGTCGCGCTTTTCTTGTTCAAGAGCAGTCGTACTACTCGGGCCGCATTGCTGCGGACGGTGCTGGATGCGTCCGTCATCGCGAGTGCGACCCTGTTCGTGAATTGGGCCACCGTTTTGGGTCCGATCTATCAAGCCGAATCGCAGGGCACGCTCGGCAAGGTCGCTGGCTTGGCTTACCCGATTGTGGACGTGATCATCACCGCGCTGGTCCTCGTGCTGGCCATGCGCAGAATTCCCGGTCAGCGGCGGGCTTGGCTGATCCTTGGCGCCGGGTTGCTTGTTTTGACATCCACGGACACCGTATTCGTCAGCCTGACCTTTCGGGGGCTCACTGATCTCACTGGGACCCCGCTCGCGTGTGGCTGGGCGGCGGCGTTCGCTTTGATTGCTCTGGCCACTTTGCCACTCAAAGCTGCACGGACCCGCCCTGACGGAAGGGTCTACGCCCTGGCGTTCGAACTGGTGCCATACATTCCGGTAACTGCGGCAGCTGTAATTGCCACCTCCAATCTCGAGTTCGATCCGTTTCTTGCGGTAAGCGGACTGATCGTGGTCGCACTCGTGCTCGTGCGGCAGGTACTGATCGTGTACGAAAACGTCACACTCACGCGCGAACTCGAGGAGAAGGTCGCCAAGCGGACGGCCGAACTCGCGGGTCTGGCGGCCATCGTGAACTCGTCGGCCGATGCCATCATGGGCACGGATAGCGAAGGGGTCATTACGAGCTGGAACCCGGGGGCGGAGGCGATATTCGGGTACACCTCGGAGGAAGCCATCGGTCTTTACGGCACAACGCTGTTGCCCGAAAAACTGAGCGGTACCGAACTCGCGGAACTCAGGACAACGATTGAGAAAGGGGAATCGTTCTCTTACGAGACGGAGCGCGTACGTAAGAACGGCTCGATTGTCCCGGTCGCACTCACCGTGTCGCCGATTCGAGGTGACTCAGGCATCCGAGGTGACTCTGGCATCCGAGGTGTTGCGACGATCGGCCAGGACATCACCGCGCGGCGAGAGGCCGAAGCGGCTCTTGAACTCGCCCGCGAAAGGGCGCTCGAGTCGAGCCGTTTGAAGTCTGAGTTCCTGGCGACAATGAGCCACGAGATCCGTACGCCGATGAACGGCGTCATCG
>JAODMY010000006.1 GCA_025465535.1 Glaciihabitans sp. | reverse complement strand
CGGGCGCCGGTGTCGGTGAGGTCGAGTGCGGCCAGCAGTCCCGACAAAGGGTCACTCATGCCATGTAGTTTAGAACCTCGATGAGCACTACATTTACCCTCGTTGACGCCCTCGCGTTGCGTGACCTTCAGGTCTACCTTGGGCGGGCCGCCCGCATCGAGGAGGGCTCGGTGCGCCTGATCGCCGGCGGCGGCATCCTCGCCGTCTATGTCGCGGTTTTTTATCCGATTGGCCTTCTTGACGAGGCACCCACCGTTCTCGGTCTCCGAACCTTCGCCGTTCGGGACACCGAGTCGTTCGACGCCGTCGTCCCCGTGCGTTCGCTGATCGAGCGGATCAATCGCCTGGTCGACCGGGTGACCGACGACACCGAACCCGTTGTCGCAACGCTTCCGATGGAGGTGAACACCGTCACCTGGGCCGCGATCTCGCCGCCGAAGGGGGGATGGGTGACGCACACGCCAACCACCAGCCGGGTACTCGATTCGGTTGCTCGTTCCGGGATCGACGAAATTGCCGAGGCGGTTCCCACCGGCACCGGCCAGCAGATCGTTCACCGCGTGCGGTCGGATGTCTGGGGTCGCCCCATCGAAAACCTCGAGCACGTGCCGGCCGGTGGCGCGTTCGCGGCGCTCTCGCTCGGCTTCCTCGGCGGCGATTCGCAGGACGAGGTGCGGATCTACGAGACCGGCCCGTGGACCAGGCTCACGACCGATCGCGGCCACGTCCTCATCAAGCGCAAGGCCTGGTCGCTCGCCCGCTGATCCTGGGGGCGGAGCTGTGGCAATCGCGCCAGCGATTGCGCGACCCCAGCGCCGACCGAGCGCGGTGGCGCTGACTTCAGCCGACCTGACGTGCTTGGCATCGATCACTCAGGTCGATGTTGTGTTCATAACTCAGCCTGAATTTCGACCGACGCATCCCGAGCCGCCAAAACTCGCGGCTCGCTTTGCTCGTTACGAAATTCAGGCTGAGTTATGAACACAACGACCGGCGTTCGGATGCTCAGGGGCATCGGCTCCCGCGGGTTGGAAGCACCCGGTGAGATCGAGCAACGCCGAATCTACCGGCGCGTGAGGGTGACCAGCGGAATTTTCCGCGTGGTTTTTGCCTGGTAGCTCGCGAACCCCGCGTTCGTTGCGCCGATCTCGGCGTAGCGTGCGGTGCGATAGGGCTCCGGCACGGGCTTCGCGATCGCGTCGTACTCCTCGATGCCGCCGTCGATGGATGCCTCGACGTGCACGCTCGGATTGGCGAGAAGGTTGTGATACCAGGCCGGGCTCTCGGGAGCGCCGGCCTTGGAGGCGACGACAAGGCGGTCATCACCTTCGGCGAAGTACATCATCGGGGAGACCCGGGTCTGGCCGGTTTTGGCTCCCGTGGTCGTCAGGAGGAGCAGGTGTGCGCCCGCGAACGGACCCCCGACCGCCCCGTTGTTGTTGCGAAACTCGGCGATGATCTTGTCGTTCCAGTCAGGCATGGCACGAGTTTAGGGTGCAATGCAGGCTATTCCGCGCGGCCGGCAACCGCGCGACCGGCGGCGCGACCGCTGAACAGGCAACCGCCGAGGAACGTGCCCTCGAGCGACCGGTAGCCGTGCATCCCGCCGCCACCGAAACCGCTTGCCTCGCCCGCGGCATAGAGCCCGGGAATCGGGTCCCCGGACGCTGCGAGCGCGCGACCAGAGAGATCCGTTTCGATGCCGCCGAGGCTCTTGCGGGTGAGCACGTGCAGCTTGACCGCGATGAGCGGTCCGGCAGACGGGTCGAGGATGCGGTGCGGCTTCGCGACGCGGATCAGCTTGTCACCGCGATAATTCCGCGCCTGGCGCAGGGCGTTGACCTGGGCATCCTTCGTGAACTTGTTGGCGATCTCGCGATCGCGCGCCTCGACCTCGTAGCGGACCAGCGCGGAGTCGAGGGCGACATCCGGCGACAGCTTCTGCATGCCCGCGATCAGCTCGTCGAGGGTGTCGGCGACGATGAAGTCCTCGCCCCTGTCTTTGAACGCCTCGACCGGTCCGGGTGCGCCCTTGCCGATGCGCTTGGCCAGTTCGCGCAGGCTCTTGTTCGTCAGGTCCGGATTCTGTTCGCTGCCCGAGAGCGCGAACTCCTTCTCGATGATCTTCTGGGTCAGCACGAACCAGCTGTAGCCGTGCCCGGTCGCCGCGATGTGTTCGAGGGTACCGAGCGTGTCGAATCCGGGAAACAGCGGGACGGGGAGGCGCTTGCCGGTCGCATCCAGCCAGAGGGACGAGGGACCGGGCAGGATCCGGATGCCGTGCCTCGCCCACACCGGCGCGTAGTTCTTGATGCCCTCCACGTAGTGCCACATACGGTCGCGGTTGATTAGGCGGGCGCCGGTTTTCTCGGTGATGGCGAGCATGCGTCCGTCGACGGATGCCGGGACGCCGCTCAGCAGGTCGTCAGGCGCCGGGCCCATGCGCGTCGGCCAGTACTCGCGCACGAGTTCGTGGTTGCCGCCGATGCCGCCGCTCGTGACGATGACGGCTGGGGCCCGCACCTCGAAGTCGGCCACGACATCCCGATTGCTCGGCGCACCGCGTTCGGCGGAATCCGGCGCCAGCACTGCACCGCGTGCCCCGACGACGGCCCCGCCCTCGACGATGAGTTCGTCGACGCGGTTGCGGAACCGCAGGTCGACGAGTCCCTTGGCGACGCCCTCGCGCAGGATCCTGATGAACGGGCCGAGGACGCCCGGCCCCGTGCCCCAGGTGATGTGGAATCGCGGCACCGAGTTGCCGTGCTCGGTTGCGGTGTATCCGCCGCGCTCGGCCCAGCCGACGATGGGGAAGAAGCGGATGCCCCGCTCGCGCAGCCACGCGCGTTTCTCTCCGGCCGCGAACCGCAGGTACGCCTCGGCCCACTTGCGCGGCCACGCGTCATCCTCGCGGTCGAACCCCGCAGATCCGGCCCAGTCCTGGCGGGCAAGCTGAAGACTGTCGTGAACGCCGAGGCGCCGCTGCTCCGGGGAATCGATCAGGAAGATGCCGCCGAACGACCACCAGGCCTGGCCGCCGAGGCTCGCCTCCGGTTCCTGGTCGAGGACGATGATGCGCTTGCCGGCCTCGATGAGTTCCGCGGCGGCGACGAGTCCGGCGAGCCCGGCTCCGACGACGATTGCGTCTGCACTTTTATCTGCACCGCGTTGTTCGGAAGGTGTGGCTGCCATCTTGTGTCCCCCTCGGCACGCGGTATCTGATTGAGTGTATGACGCTCAAGATCAGCCACATCACGTTCGACGCGCACCAGCCCGACGAGATTTCCCGCTTCTGGGCGGAGGCGATGGGATTCGCGGAAGACCCCGACGATCCGAACCTTCCCGAGCACGACGAGGCGGCGATCCTCTCTCCCGACAGGTCGCAGGTGATGCTGTTCGAGCGCGTCCCCGAGGGCAAGTCGGTGAAGAATCGAGTGCACCTGGATGTCATGCCCACCGATCGGACGCGCGACGAGGAGGTCGCCCACCTGATCGGCATGGGTGCGACCCTGTACGCCGATCACCGTCGGCCGGATGGCGGCGGCTGGGTCGTGCTGCAGGATCCGGAGGGAAACGAGTTCTGCGTCGAACGATCGCAGGCGGAGCGGACGTAGGGTCGGCGCAGCGTCCGACCTCAGCGACGTCAGCGACCTCAGCGGCGTCAGCGACCTCGGAGTCGCGCGGTCAGTGCATCCGCAGTCTCTCTGACCGCGGCCCCGAGGCGAGACCAATCATCATCCGTCGCGGCATCGCTGCGAAATGTGAGGCCAACGGCGGCGACCGGATAGCCGCCGCGATCGAGGGCGGTTGCGCCGACCGAGGCGTACTCGGGCGTGATCTCGCCATCCTCACGCGCCCAGCCCGAGGTGCGGGCCATATCGAGGATGCCGTCGAGCTCGGCGAGCGTCCGGGGACCGGCGCCGTGGCGGCTGATGAGGTCATCCCGATGCGGGTACAGCGCCCGAACCTGTGTCGCGGGCAGCTGCGCCAACATCGCCCGACCGGTCGCCGTGAGGTGCGCGGGGAGCCGGACCCCGATCGCCGATACGGTCGTCGGCGCCCGAAACCCCTGCACCCGCGAGACGTACATCACGTCGGCGCCGCTCAGCACGGACAGGTGCGCCACGACGGGCAGGTTCGCGCCGCCGACCAGCCGTTCGAGCAGCGGCCCCGCGAGCCGTCCGAGGCGCGTGGTGCGCAGCGCCGACGTTCCGATTTCGGGAAGGAGAGTGCTGAGTCCGTAGGCCTGGTCCTCGGGGTAGTGCACGACGAATCCCTCATCCATCATCACGGCAATGAGTTGGTAGGCGGAGGAGCGCGGCAGGTCGAGGTCGCGGGCGAGGGT
>JAODMY010000003.1 GCA_025465535.1 Glaciihabitans sp. | reverse complement strand
CCTAGGCGTTGTCCTTCCGGAACGTGCGGGTGCCGAACCAGAGGCCGAGCGCAAAGAGCAGCAGGGTCCAGAGCACTCCCCACATCGTCGTGATGGTCCCGACGTTACCGACGAACAGCTCACGCAGCGCGTTGACCAGGTATTTGATCGGCATGAAGTCGCTCACGATAACCAGCCACTGCGGTGCGCCGGTCGCGACGCTGATGGGAAGCAGGATGCCGGCGAGCAGCAGCACGGGCAGCGCGATCGAGTTGAGGATCGGGGCGAGCGCATCCTCACTCTTGAGCGTCAGCGCGAGCGCGTTCGACGACGCCGAGCACGCTCCGCCGAGGAACATCGTCAGGATGAGCCCGAGGATCATGCCGCCGAGCGATCCGCGCATCCCGAACGCGAAGCCGAGCGCGATCAGCACGATTCCCTGGACCGCGAGCAGCGTGATGTCACGAAGGATGCGGCCCAGCAGCAGCGCGGTCCGGCTCGCCGGAGTCACCCGCTCGGCCTCGATCACGCCCTCGCGCCATTCCGACACGAGTCCGAATCCGGCGAACAGGGCGCCGAAGAGTCCGAGCTGGATGAGCAGGCCCGGCACGAAGAACGTGTACGCGTTCTGCGTGCCGATCTGGGCGGCCAGCGGTTTCAGCAGCGGGCCGAAGAGCGCGAGGTAGAGAACAGGCTGGGCGAGCCCGATGATGACCCACGCCGGGTTGCGAAGGGCGAGTCGCATCTGGCGGCGGAAGATGACCCAGGTCTGGTAGGTGAATTTCATCGTGAGCTCCTAGGCGTCTTCGCGCAGCGAACGGCCGGTCATGGTGAGAAAAACATCGTCAAGGGTCGGGCGGCGAACCTCGATTGCGGCGAGCGCAACCCCCGCGAAGTCGAGCGAGCGAAGGAGCCCTGGCAGCTCTGTCCCGGCACGCGGGACCCGCATGCTGACCACGAGCCCACTGACATCGGCTGAGACATCACTCGCCAGGCGACCGAGGTGCTCGGCGGCAATCGATACCTGCGAAAGGTCGGAGAGCACCAGCTCGATCAGGTCGCCGGCCACCTGGCGTTTGAGCGCGTCGGGGGTGTCGGAGGCCACGATGACCCCGTGGTCGATCACGAGGATGCGGTCGCACAGCGCGTCGGCCTCATCCAGGTAGTGGGTGGTCAGGAAGATCGTGCTGCCAAGCTTCGTGCGGAGGTCGGAGATGTGCGTCCAGAGGTTGGCTCGCGCTTGCGGATCGAGACCGGTCGTCGGCTCGTCAAGGAAGACCAGTTTCGGATCGTGCACGAGTCCCATCGCGATATCGAGCCGACGACGCTGCCCGCCCGACATGGTCTTCGGCTGGCGCAGCCACATCCCGTCGAGGTCGAGTTGTTCGAACAACTCCTTGCCACGGCGCTCGGCCTGCGCGGCGCTGATTCCGTAGAGCAGCGCGTGGTCGACGATTTCTTCGCCGGCCCGCGCAAGCCCGGCGGTCGATCCGCTCTGCGAGACGTAGCCGATGCTCTCGCGGACCCTGATCGGATCTTTGGCGAGGTCGAACCCGGCGACTGTCGCGGTACCGGATGTCGGCTTGAGAAGCGTGGTCAGCATCCGGAGCGTCGTGGTCTTGCCCGCTCCGTTCGGCCCGAGGAAGCCGACGATCTCGCCCTCCTCCACGTCGATGTCGACGCCACCGACCGCGTTGACGGCGACCTTCTCCCTGCCCCGCTTGGTGTCGAACGTTCTGGCAAGTCCTCGCGCATGGATCACTGGATGCTCCCTGTCGTCTGCTGGCTGGCGGCGGTGCCTGCCGAGTGCGTGCATTGTTTGCCGGATGGCGTGCGTTGCTGGGCGTTCCTGGATTGTTCGTGCATCTCGCGATATATCGCGAATGGCAAAATCACGATATATCGCGAGTGACTGCCGCCGCAACCCAGTTTTCCAGCAGCCTCCGACAGTTTTCAACCGTCTTGACAACCGGGAGGTCCCTTAAAAAGGAAACCCGGGCCCTTGAAAAGGAAACCCGGGCTCAAGCCATCCAAGCAGGAGAGCCCCCGCACCGCCGTTCATAACTCCTCCTGATCGTTCGCAGGCGAGCAAGCAGACCCCGGAAAACCGCGGATCTTCGGCGGGCGCCGCAAATCCTGGAGGAGTTATGAACACATCGCGGCCGACAAACGAGGCGCCAGTCGCTGTGACGATGCCGGCGCGGAGGGATCAGGGCGGCGAACGATTACGGCCTCGGCGCGGAGTGGCCGATGTTGTTGCTGGTTGAGTAGCGGGCGAGGAATCTGCGCGCTACTCAACCAGCGAAGGGCGGCTACGCCTCGCGCGTCTTCGGCGAGCGCGTCGACGTGAGCGCGGTGTCGGTCTCGACGGCGTCGCCGAGCACCTCGTCGATCTTCTTCAGCGCGTCGGCCGGGATGACGACACCAGACGCCTTGACGTTCTCGTGCACCTGCTCGGGACGCGAAGCACCGATGATGGCGGTCGCGATGTTCTCGTTCTGCAGCACCCACGCGACAGCGAGCTGCGCGAGGGAGAGGTCGAGCTCGTCTGCGATCGGCTTGAGGTTCTGTACGCGGGTGAGCACGTCATCCTGCAGCCAGCGCTTGACCATGTTCGCGCCACCCTTGGTGTCGGTCGCGCGGCTTCCCTCTGGCAGCGCGGCGCCCGGCTTGTACTTGCCGGTGAGCACGCCCTGCGCGATCGGCGACCAGACGATCTGCGAAATGCCGAGTTCCTTGGAGGTCGGAACGACATCGGCCTCGATCACGCGCCAGAGAGCTGAGTACTCCGGCTGGTTCGAGATGAGCTGGATGTTCAGTTCCTTGGCGAGCTTGGCGCCGGCCTTGAGCTGCTCGGCAGTCCACTCGCTCACACCGATATACAGGGCCTTGCCCGCGCGCACGACATCCGCGAAAGCCTGGAAGGTCTCCTCGAGCGGGGTCTCGTAGTCGAAACGGTGAGCCTGGTACAGGTCGACGTAGTCGGTCTGCAGGCGGCCAAGCGATCCGTCGATCGATTCGAGGATGTGCTTGCGCGAGAGTCCGACATCGTTGTGGCCCTTGGGACCGGTCGGGCCGAAGACCTTGGTGAAGATTTCGAGCGACTGGCGACGCTCGCCCTTCAGCGCCTCACCGAGAACGGTCTCCGCCGCGGTGTTGGCGTAGACATCCGCCGTGTCAAACGTCGTAATGCCAGCGTCGATCGCGGCACGAACGCACGCGAACGCGGTTTCGTTCTCGATCTGCGAGCCGTGGGTGAGCCAGTTGCCGTAGGTGATCTCTGAGATCTTGAATCCGGAGTTACCGAGGTAGCGAAATTTCATGATTCAAGCCTAGCGGCGAATCCTATAGGACCACCAAGGAAGGTCGAAGAGTGTGCCCGTTCATCGGCTACAACAGGTCGGCGTGATGGATGGCCGCGACATTCGGATGCGCGCGCAGCCGGTAGCGCAGCGCGTTGTCCCCGTACGTCTCGAGGATCGGGGAGTCGTTCGGATCCAGCGACAGCCCACGAGCCTCCGCCGCGAGGTCCGAGCCGAGTGTCAGCTGCGGCATGGTCGCATCCAGCGCTGGGTTGAAGAAGAACGGGATCGAGATCCGGTCTGTGCCGATCTTCGGCGAGATCACGCGGTGCAGCGTCGCCTTGAGGTAGCCGTCGGTCGCGAGTTCGAGCATCTCGCCGATGTTGACGACGAACGCGCCGGGGATGGATGGCGCGTCGATCCACTCCCCCTCGTGCTCGACCTGCAGGCCGCCCTTGTCCGGTTCGACGAGGAGCAGGGTGAGGACTCCGCCATCGCGATGAGCACCGACGCCCTGGGCTGGCTCGTCGTTCGATTCGCCCGGGTAGCGCACGATTTTGATGAGCGAAAATGGATGATCGGCGAATGCCGCGTCGAAGACATCCTCGGCCGCACCCAGCGACAGAGCCCACTCGCGCAGCAGGCGCAGCGCCAGGGTGTTGAGCGAATCGTTCCAGCGGTCCGCGAGCTGCTTGAGTTCGGGCAACGCCGTCGGCCAGAGGTTCGGTCCCTCGAGTCGCCAGTAGTCCGCCACCCCGTCGCCTCGCTCGACGGCCGGCCGATCGATCCCGATGTCAATCTGCTCGCGCCAGTCGACATCGCCGTGCGTCCGCTCGCCGCCGACCCGGGTGTAGCCGCGGAACTGGGGGCTGTTCACGTTCTCGATCGCGAGCTTGTCTGCCGCCGGGAGTTCGAAGAATTGCTTGGCTGCCGCGAGCAGGTCAGCGGTCAGTTGGGCGTCGACGCCATGCCCGACGAGGTAGAAGAAACCGACGTCATGGGTGACCTGGCGAAGCTGGTCGCGGAAGGCCGAAGCCTCGGCCGGGCCAGCATCCAACTGGGAGAAATCGAGAATGGGGAGAGAGGAGAGCATGGTTCGATCCTTGTCGTTCCTGTTGTCGCGCGTCGCCACGCTACGAATAGTTTCAGGCCGCGGCGGCGAGATTCGGGAGGCGCTTATTTCAGGCGGGAGCCTGCGCGAGCGCGTCTTCGCCGGCGACCCAGGCGAGCATGGCGCACTTGACCCGCGCCGAGTATTTCGAGACGCCACCGAGAGCGACCGCGTCGCCGAGCAGGTCTTCGTCGGGCTCGATGGTGCCCTTCGAGCGCATGGCCGTGCGGAACAGCTCGATCCGCGAGCCTAGATCTTCGCGGGTCAGACCGGGAGCGAGATCCGCGAACAGGGATGCGGATGCCTGCGAGATCGCGCACCCGTGTCCCTCCCAGCGCACCGCGGAAATGCGATCGGTGCCGGGCTCGAGGTGCACCTGCAAGGTGATCTCGTCCCCGCAGGTCGGGTTGACCTGGTGGGATTCCGCGGCGGCGCCATCCTGCAGCCCGAAGCCGTGCGGCTTGCGCGAGAGGTCGAGGATGACCTGCTGGTACAACATCTCCATTGGCGTCGAGGTCACGAGTTCACCCCGAAAAACTCGGTCGCGGCAACGACACCGTCGAGGAATTCGGCGACCTCGTCTCGCGTCGTATAGAGATACGCGCTGGCCCGAGTCGTTGACGTCACGCCGAATCGGCGATGCAGCGGTTGCGCGCAGTGGTGGCCGACCCGCACCGCGATGCCACGGTCATCGAGGAACTGCCCGACGTCGTGCGAGTGCACGCCCGCAACATCGAAGCTCGCGAGTCCGACGCGGGGCTGCCCGATCCCAGGGCCAAGAACCCGGATGCCCGGGATGAGGCTGAGCCCCTCGACCAGCATTGCTCCGAGAGATGCCTCGTGTTCGGCGATCCGGGCGAGCCCGACGACATCGAGGTAGTGGATCGCGGCGGCAAGACCGATGGCCTGCGCCACCCGCTGGGTTCCAGCCTCGAATCGCTGGGGGGCCGGGAGGTACTCGGCCGTTTCCATCGTGACTGTCGTGATCATCGACCCACCGACCAGGAAAGGCGGAAGCGCGTTCAACAGTTCGCGCTTTCCATACAGGACGCCGACCCCCGTCGGACCCAGCATCTTGTGACCGGAGAAGGCGGCGAAGTCGACATCCAGGGCCGCGACATCCAGTCCGAGGTGCGGCGCTGACTGGCAGGCGTCGAGGACGACGAGCGCGCCAACCGCATGGCCGAGCGCGACGAGGTCGGCGACCGGATTGATGACACCGAGGACGTTGCTGACGTGGGTGAAGGCGAGCACCCTGGTGCGCGAGTTGATGGTCTCGGCGGCGACATCCATCCGCAGGGTTCCGTCGTCGGCGATCGGGATGTACCGCAGCGTCGCGCCGGTGCGCGCGGCGAGTTCCTGCCACGGAAGGAGGTTTGCGTGGTGTTCCATCTCGGTGACGACGATCTCGTCGCCTGCCCCGAGCCTGAACCGAGCCGAGGCTTCGCCGCCCCTGCCCAGCGTCGCATTGCCCATCGCGTAGGCGACCAGGTTGAGCGCTTCGGTGGCGTTGGAAGTCCAGACCACCTCGTCGTCTCCCGCACCGATGAAGCGGGCCACGGCGCCGCGGGCATCCTCGAATTCCTCGGTCGCCAGCGCCGCGAGCGTGTGGGCTCCCCGATGCACGGCCGAGTTACGACGCTCGTAGAACTCGCGCTCGGTGTCCAGTACGCCCGTCGGTTTCTGGGACGTTGCACCCGAGTCGAGATAGACCAGCGGATGCCCGTTGACGCTGGAGGCAAGGATGGGGAAGTCCCGCCGAATTGCCTGGATCTCCGGGTCGGAAAGTGGTCCGGCTTGCAAGGCCGGCGCTGTGGCGCTCATTGCAGCAATGGTACGCGGGAGGGTGAGCACGATGCAGGTTCGTGACGTCCCGAGCGCCGACAGCGACTACTTGAGCCGCCGCACCCGGTCCGCTTCGATGGCCCGTTCGGCCTCGGCGCGCAGCAGCTCGACCACGGTTTTGACCGCGAGGCGCTCGGCCCGATCCACTCGCTGCAGGATCACGATGTGCCGCTCGGCGGTCACCCCGCGCAACTCCTTGTAGACGATTCTCCCGCGGTGAGCGGCCGACGCGGTGTAGCGAGGCAGCAGGCTGATGCCGAGATCGGCCGCAACCATGGCCTCCGTGACCCGGATGTCCAGGATGTCCTGTCGCACCCGGATCCGATCGGCGGGCTCGAGCTTGGTCGTCACCGTGAAATAGCTGTACGGGTCGCCGATCCACTGTTCGCCGCGCAACTCCGACAGGGTCACCGACGCCTTGCCCGCGAGTCGATGCTTGCGCGCGACGGCAATGTCGAGCGGCTCGAGCATCAGCGGAATCACGCTGATCGACCGGGTGCTTCTCGGCAGCGTTGCCGAGTGCGCTAGGACGATGTCGTAGTCGGCGGTCAGCTCGAAGTAGGCGTCGAGGTCGCGATCGAGATCCGAACACACGAGTTCGAGTCCCTGCACCTGTTCGATGCGGCGAAGCAGCCCCGGCAACAACATTTCTGCGCCCGTCGGGAAGCTCGCGAGCGAAACCGTCCCAGCCGGGTTGTTCCTGAACTCGTCCCATTGCGCTTCGGCCCGATTCGATGCGGTCGCAAGTTCGACCGCGGTGACCACGAGCGCCCGCCCGGCATCCGTCAGCTCGAGTCCGCGGCCACGTTTTTCGAGGAGCGGCAGGCCGGCCTCGGCCTCCAGGCGATGCAACTGTTGGGACACTCCGGATGCCGTCTGGTGCGTCGCGAGAGCCACCGCCGCCACGCTCCCGCGTTCGGCGAATTCGCGCAGCAGGTTCAGTCGCGTTGCGTCCATGAATCCCAGTCTAGACAGTTAAGCAGAGATTCATTCTCACGGAACAAAAGATAACTGGTGCTACGTAGTTGACGGTGTCATCCTGTAACTAATCATTTATCTAGAAAGACGGATCATGTTCCTGCTCATTGTTCTTGGCGTGCTCGCCATCGCCGGCATCGTCGGCACCCTCGTCCTCGTCCCACGCGGACAGGACAACCGCTACGCCGACCGCCAGTGGCACTCCACAACGCACGAGACGTACCACAGCTTCTAGGAGCTGTTGGGGTCTGCTGTTTTCTGTGCCGGGCGCGGGTTGAGCTGACAGTAGTTGTCGCCGGCAGGGTGTGGCAGTGACAAACGGCGTCAAGTCACCAGACACGGTGGCTGGCGGTGGTTCCCCACGCCAGGCAGCGAACGCTAGGACAGGATGTCTTTGCTGCTGAATCGTCCGTAGGCGAGCGCCGCGAAGATGAGAAGGTACGCACCCTGCAGGATGGCGTTTGCTCCGAAGGAATCCCAGGCGATGGGCTGGCGCAACAGATCGGCAAAACTCAGCCAGTAGTGACTGAACAGGTACGGCTGCAGCCAGACCAGCTGGGGCAGGTTGTCGAGCACCTGCGACACCACGGCCAACACGATCGTGGCCGCCATCGCTCCCACCGGTACATCGGTCAGTGTCGAGAAGAACAGCCCGATCGCCGAGAGGCCGAGCAGCGACACCGTGATGAACGCGGCAACAAGCAGTGACCGCACGAACGATTCGCCGACACCGATCGTGTCCCCTGACAACAGCGTCACCGGCCCGATCGGAAACAGCGCGATCCCGATCAGCGTGCCCGAAATCGCGACGACGAGGGTCGCCGCGAGACTGAACGCCGCCGCCCCTATGTACTTGACAGCCAGCAGCCGGAGCCGACTGGCTGGGGCAATCAACAGATAGCGCAGCGTCCCGGCCGACGCCTCCCCCGCGATCGTGTCGCCGGCAACGACCCCGACTGTCAGGGGCAGGAACAGTGGAACGCAGACCACGAGGCCGGTCGCTGCAACGAACAATCCGTTGTTGGTGATCTGACTGAGGAACGCTGGGCCGCGCCCCGGGCTGGTCGGATTGGATTCGGTGAGCCGAACGGCCAGCGCGATCAGGATGGGCACGGCCGCGAGGGCGAGCAGCATGGCCCAGGTGCGCTTGCGGCGGAACAGCACGGAGATCTCGCTGCCGAGCAGCGCCCATCCGACGGCCGGTCTCGCGCGGACGGATGCCAGAACGGTCGTCGATGAGTCAACGGTCGAAGCGTGCGCAGTTTCGGTGTCACTGGTCAACGTTGAACCCCTCGCCCGTGAGTGCGACGAAGCGATCCTCGAGACTGGTGCGCTCCACGGCAAACCCACGCACGCGCACCTTCGCCGCCACGAGCGCGGCGACCACGGCGTCCGGCTCGATCGAGTCGTCACCGAGGATCGCGATGATCTCGCGGCCGTCCGCGCTGGCCTCCGGCGCGGAGTCGTGCGACTCCACCGCCATCCCGAACGTCCGGAGCACGGGGGCGGCAAGGGCGACATCCGGCGTCAACAGCCGAACGCGGGGGCGGCCAACCTCGCGCAACTCGTCGAGTGTGCCCTGGGCGACCAGGCTGCCGGCGCTCATGATGGCGGCGTGGGTGCAGATCTGTTCGATCTCGGCGAGCAGGTGGCTCGAGACGAAGACCGTCGTTCCCTCAGCGGCGAGGGAGCGGATGAGGGAACGGACCTCGCGGGTCCCCTGAGGGTCGAGTCCGTTGGTTGGTTCGTCGAGCACGAGCAGCTCGCGCGGGGTCAGCAGCGCGTTCGCGATGCCGAGCCGTTGCTTCATTCCGAGCGAGTACGCCTTGACCTTCTTGGTCGCCGCTGAGCCGAGGCCAACCCGGTCGAGAGCGTGTTCTACACGCGCGCCCCTCGTGCGCCCAATGGCGTATCGGTCTGCGGAATCCAGTCGGTGCAGGTTCCCTGTGCCGGAAAGGTAGGGATAAAAACCCGGTCCCTCGACGAGCGCGCCGACACGCGGCAGCACGCGACCACCCTCTCGCGGCATCTCGTGGCCGAGCACGCGCGCCTCACCGCTGGTCGGAGCCGCGAGGCCAAGCAGCATCCGGATGGTTGTCGTCTTGCCAGAGCCGTTGGGCCCGAGAAAACCAAATACGGCCCCGCGGGGAACCTCGAGATCGACGTCCTTGACCGCCGCCTGCCGGCCGAACCGCTTGGTCAGGCCCCGCGTTTCAATCGCGAGGCCTGACCAAGCGGCGGCTTCGGTCACTGAGCCGCAGCTACTTCCTCGAGGCGAGCGGCCGACACCGATCCGACGAGCACTCGGCCATCCGTGGCAAACAGGACGTTGAAGAGCGTCGTGTGGAACAGCTTGCCGCCATTCACCGTCGAGGTCAGCAAGCCGAATTCGCTCGAGGATTCGAGCTTCGTCAGCTCGGATTGCTTCGCGAAAGTCGCCACAGCGTCCCAGCCCTTGCCGGTGATCGTCGGCTTCGGCGACGCCGTGTGCTGGGAAGGAGATGCGTCCGGGGTCTTCACCTCGGTCACCTTCGCACTCGCGGGCGGAGTGAACGCGAACAGCGATGCAGCGGGCTTGGCCAGGGAGAGCGAGCTGAAGTGGATGCTGAACGCCGGCGCTGTCTGGCCTCGTGCATCGACGTCAACGCCGAGTGGCAACCCCGTCGCGGAATCAACCGCGATCGAGACGGATCCGACCAGCGAGTCGCTGGCCTTCGGGGTCAGGATCAGGTCATACGCGGATCGTCCGGCGACCGTACTGTCCGTCCCGACGCTGACGGTGCTCGACGACCTGAGGGCCGACAGCAGTGCCGCTGCGATCTGTGACGGAGTCTTCGCGGTGCCAGTCTTTATCTGCGGTATCGCGCCCTGTTCCATCGCTCCGAGGTGAGCCTTGCGTGCGCCCTTCGGAGCCGCGATGGTCGCGTGCTCGACCGTGTTGGCTGAGGAGTCGTAGACCCAGACGTTGCTGCCGTTGCGGATCACATCGCGCTCGGCCATCGAATCGAGTACCTGGACGCGCGCATCCTTCGGGCCGTTGACGTAGACGCGAACCGTGTGGGTCCCGGTGAGAAGTTCGAGAGTGGATGCCACGCTCGAGTCGGATCCGGGGCCCGTCGACGGAAGGCTCGGAAGCCCGAGGTCAGAGGTCTGCTCGATCGTCCCAGAGAATGCGCTCACCTTGCTGTCGGCGACGAGCGCCAGCACCTGAGCCGGGGTTTTGGCCGGAAGCGTCGAGGACGCATTCGCGGTCATCGGGATCGCGATGGCCGCGACGGTTACGGCGACGACCGCTCCCACGGCGGGGGCCCACTTGAACAAACGCTGTGCCATGACAAATCACCTTCCGCACCGCCTCGGGGATCCGTCCAAACCGAGGAGCGGATCTGCCCAAATCTGAGCAGCGCGATGCGTTCCTTCGACGCTACGCCCGATAGCTCCCGGTTGGCTGAAATGGTCCAAAAATCATCCCAGCGATGCACATGTTTTGCGACGAGACCTCAGAATCCAAGTTACCGCTAACATTGTGGAACCACCAACACCATGTCAGCGGGGAAACCATGAGCATCACAGCGTCGGCGAAGACGAATCCAGGGGAAGCATCGGAGAGTTCGGCCCGGCCGACGTCACGATGGATGCCCGGGGTCAACACCATCGCATTCGGCGGAGATTACAACCCTGAGCAGTGGCCGCGCGAAGTCTGGGACGAAGACGTCCGTCTCATGCTCGAGGCCGGTGTCAACCTGGTCAGCGTCGGTATCTTCTCCTGGGCTCTCCTCGAGCCGCGCGAGGGCGAGTTCGACTTCGGCTGGCTGGATGACGTCATCGAGAAACTGCACGCGGCCGGCATCGGAGTCAGCCTCGGCACGCCAACCGCATCGCCGCCGGCCTGGTTCTGGAAGGCGTATCCGGACGCGCGCCCGGTCAACCGCACCGGCGTCCCACTCGGCTTCGGCTCACGCGGAATGGCAAGCCCGAGCTCGCCCGAGTACCACCGCGCCGTGACGCGAATCGTCACCGAGCTCGCCACACGCTATGGCAACCACCCCGCGGTCAGGATCTGGCACGTCCACAACGAATATGGCGCACCGATTTCGGACGACTACTCGGAGAACTCCGTGCTCGCCTTCCGAGTGTGGCTGGAGGATCGCTACTCCTCGCTCGACGCGCTGAACGCCGCCTGGGGCACAGCATTCTGGGGCCAGCACTACGGCGAGTGGAGCGAGATCGACGTTCCGCGACTCACCCCGAGCGTCGTCAATCCTGCCCAGCAGCTCGACTTCGCACGTTTCAGCAACGACGCCCTGCTCGGCTGCTTCCTGATCGAGAAGCGCATCCTGAACGAGCTCTCGCCCGGCGTCCCCGTCACGACCAACTACATGGCGACGAGCTGCCCGTCGATCGACTACTGGAAGTGGTCACAGGAGATGGACATCATCTCGAACGACCACTACCTAACGGCGTCGCGCGAGGACGCTCACGTGATGCTGGCGATGGATGCCGACGTCACCCGCTCGCTCGCGGGCGGCAAGCCCTGGCTGCTGCTGGAGCACTCGACCTCGGCGGTCAACTGGCAGGAGCGCAACATTGCGAAGACCCCAGGCCAGCTGGCGCGAAACAGCATGGCGCACTTCGCCCGCGGCGCCGACGGGATCATGTTCTTCCAGTGGCGGGCATCGCGCTCGGGTGCGGAGAAGTTCCACTCCGCGATTGTTCCCCACGCTGGCGCGGATTCGCGGATCTTCCGCGAGTCCAAGGCGCTCGGGAACGGTCTCGGTGCCCTGTCGTCCACGCTCGGCAGCACGGTTCGGGCGAAGGTCGCGATCCTCTGGGACTGGGAGTCCAACTGGGCACTCAATCTCGAGTGGCGGCCTAGTGAGGACCTCAGCCAGCGCCGCCAGACCGAGACCTTCTACACGCGGCTGTGGCGGGATGGAATCACGACGGACTTCGCGCATCCCGAGTCCGACCTTTCCGGCTACGACCTCGTGATCGCGCCGACCCTGTACCTCGTCTCCGAGGCTGCCTCCGCGAACCTCGACGCCTACGTGCTGGGCGGTGGCGTCTTCGTCGCGTCGTACTTCTCCGGCATCGTGGGCGTCAACGACGCCGTTCCGGCTGGTGCGCATCCCGGCGGCCTGCGCGACGTCCTCGGGCTGCAGATCGACGAGTTCCGTCCGCTGCGTGCCGGCCAGAGCGTCACGCTGTCGAACGGGCTGAGCGGGAGCATCTGGACCGACGACATCCGGCCGGCGACGGCATCCGTCGTGACGACGTACGAGGACGGCCCGTCGGCCGGTGGTGCCGCGATCACGCGCAACGAACACGGCAAAGGAACCGCCTGGTATCTCTCGACCGAGTTCGACGTCGCCGCGCTCTCAGACGTGCTCGACGGGGCGTTCGCCGAGGCGGGCATCGTCATCGACCCGACCCACGACGAGAACGTGGAAACCGTGGTTCGCCACGGCGACGGCGAGACCTTCACCACGTACATCAATCACGGCGAGAATGACGTCACGATCCCGGGCGACGGCATCGACCTCCTCACCGGATCGAGCGCGAACCCGCTCGTGCTTGCGGCGGGTTCCGTCAGTGTGGTTCGCCGACCGGAATAGGCTTCGAGCGATCGAATTAAGGAAGGCATCATGAACCTCACCCAGACCACACCCCTCGGCCGGACCGGCGTCGACGTCACTCCCCTCGCGCTTGGCACCTCAGGCTGGGGCCCGCTTCGCAGCGGTGAATCCATCGCGGATCGGGATGCCAGGGTGGGCGCCCTCGCTGATGCCTTCTTCGCGGGAAAGCTTCCGACCAACTACATCGACACGTCGAACGAGTATGGCGGATCGCAGTCCGAGGCACTCATCGGCCAGGCCCTCGCCCGGGTCGGCGGCCTGCCGAGCGGCCAGGTCCTGCAGACCAAGCTCGACCGCAACCTGGATACCGGTGATTTCAGCAGCGCCCAGATGAGGATCTCCGTCGAACAGTCCCTCGAACGACTCGGGGTCAACACTCTCCAGGTGCTGTTCCTGCACGATCCGGATTCGATCGGATTCGACGCCGCGATGGCGCCGGGTGGTCCGGTCGAGGCTCTCGTCGCGATGAAGAACGAGGGCATCGCGGCCGCCATCGGAATCTCCGGCGGACCCGTCGACCTGCTCAAGCAGTTCGTCGAGACCGACCTGTTCGACGCGCTCATCTCGCACAACCGCTACACGCTCGTCGACCGCTCGGCCGATGCCCTGTACACCGCGGCACACGAGCGCAACGTCGGCATCAACAACGCCGCTCCGTACGGCGCTGGCGTCCTGACCGGCGACGCGCGCTTTGCCGGGACCTACGGATACCGTCCGATCCTTCCCGAGGTCCAGGCCGCCGTCGACGGCATCTCCGCGCTCTGCGCCGAGGCCGGCGTTTCGCTCGCCGCCGCCGCGCTGCAGTTCAGCATGCGGGATCCGCGCATCCACAGCACCATCATCGGCGCGACCTCGCTCGACCGGATCGACGACACCGCTCGTGAGGCCGCCGAGGACATTCCCGAGGAACTGTGGGCCAGGTTCGACGCCCTCGTGCCCGGCCCGGAATTCGCTCTCGACGCACCGCGGCGATGACGGCGGCCCGCTTCGGCATCGTCGGTGACGGCTGGCGCGCGCAGTTCTTTCACCGGATCGCGGCCGCGCTGCCCGAGCGGCTCGAGGTGGTCGGCGTTGTCGTTCGCAGTTCGTCGACCGCGGATCGGGTCGCAGCGAACTGGGGTGTCGCGACCTACTCGTCGGTCGCCGAACTCATTGCGAGCCAGCACCCGGACTTCGTGATCGCGAGCGGTCCGCGCGAGGTGAACGTCGGCGTGATGATCGACTGCGTCGAAGCCGGCGTCGCGGTCCTCTGCGAGACCCCTCCCGCGCAGGATGCCGCCGGCCTTCGCGAGCTGTGGGCGAAGGTCGGCGCATCCGGCCTCGTCCAGGTCGCGGAACAGTACCTCCTGATGCCGATGCACGCGGCCCGACGAAGACTCGTCGAATCCGGCGCGATCGGCCAGCCGACATCGGTGCAGGTCGCCTCGACGCACCTCTACCACGCGGTCTCGATGATCCGCGGGCTGCTCGGCGTGCACTTCGAGCCGACCACGGTCAGCGCGCAGAGCTTCACGGCTCCGCTGATCGACCCGCTCGGCCAGAAGGGCTGGACCGGCGATGACGAGCCCAAACCGATCGCGACGACGATCGCGACGATCGACTTCGGCAGTGCGATGGGTCTCTACGACTTCACCGACGACCAGTGGCACAACCAACTGCGCAGCCGACGCCTCGTGATCCGCGGCAGTGAGGGCGAGATCTCGAACGACCAGGTCGTGCGGATGCCGGAGCCGAGGACGTTCCTCGAGTCTCCGATCATCCGTCGCCAGATCGGCTACGACCTCGACCTCGACGGCTACGACACCGATCACATCAGCTTCGAGGGCGACATCATCTGGCGCAATCCGTACCCCGGCGCACGGTTCTCGGATGAGGAGATCGCGATCGCGACGATCCTTACCCGGACGGCCGACTGGGCGCGCGGCGAGGGACCCGCGCCGTATCCGCTCGCCGAGGGGTGCCAGGACCACCTGATCGGTCTCGCGATCGAGGAGTCGATCGCGGCAGGAAGCCCGGTTATAACGGTGCGTGAGCCCTGGGCCGTCGCCGGCTGACCCAGCGCGCTGAAACCTCATTCCCGTGCCGAAAACGAAGGAGGTTCGGCCATCCATCGGGTTGAACACGCCGTTCAAACGGCTATTCGCCCAGGACTCCTTCGTTTTCGGCGGGGATCAACGCGGCGACCTGGCTGCGCACGAGGATCACAACGCAGCCGCAGCCGCAGCCGCAGCCGCACCAACGCTTCTCGGCGGGCTACTCAACCAACTACGGCGAAGGTCACCGAAAGGTGAGCTACCTCGGGCCGAAGCACGTACTGCGGTAGCGCCTCCGGACCACAGGATGCCGTGCCCACGCCGGTCTGCGCGATGTCGAGGTTCAGCCAGATGCGGTCGCGCGCGACGAGCTCGCCGTCGTGCGTTGCGGCATCCAGGTCCTCGGTCGTCCAGCGTCGAGCGGTGAACTGGACGAGTGGATCCGCGGTGACCCGCAGCCCGCTTCCCTGCTCGTCGGTCAACGCCAGCCAGCGCGTGTCGATGCGGTTGCCGTTCTCCTGCGGGAATACGTAGGGCGTCTGCAGGTCATCCACGCCCGCCGCGAATCGTCCGACACGTGCCGCCTTCAGCGTGTCGGGATAGGCCTCGCCCGGTCCGCGCCCGAACCACTCAACGCTTCCGAGTTCGGCGGGCAGCGTCATCTTCACGCCGAGCCTCGGCAGGACGACGTCCCTCCAGTCGCCCTGCGGCTCGACGTCCAGATGCAGACGCAGCCCGGTCTCGACCGACGACCAGCGCGTGGTCACGAGCAGCGCGATGTTCGTCGCGGCCGGAGCCACCCGACTGCGAATCACGAGTTCGTCGCCCTCGATCGCGACCGTGTCGACGCGCTGGTGAACGCGATCGAGTCCGAGCTCGCGCCAGGCGATCTCGAGCGGCTCACGGGAGAACGCGCGATCATTGTCGATCGGCGCGCGCCAGACCTCGAGCACCGGACCGTCGACGACAAGGTCGCCGACCTTCCGAAGGGTTCCGGTCAGCGAATCGAAGACGGCGTTGCCGATGTGGATGCCGTCGGCGAGGGCCACGGGAACGTCACCGGCCGCGGCGGGAACCGTGGATGCCGCCTCCGCGACCCGCAGCTGGCCCCAGGCGATCTCGTGCCCGGCCTTCGCCCATGGCTCGTCCCCCGCGAGAACCGCGCGAACCGTGAGCCACGCCTCGGCGGACACCTCGGGCAGCGTCGGCAGCGCGACCACGACGGACTCCCCCGCTCCGACGGCGGGCACCTCAAGCGCGCCAGCGGCGACCTCGACACCCTCCTGCTCGAGCGTCCAGCCGAAGGAAAGGTGACCAAGGTCGCGCATCTCGTGCAGGTTCTTGACGGTCACGCCCTCGGCGCCGAACGTGATCCGCACGGGCTCGATGACCTTCTTGAACTCGTGGAGTCCCGGCGATGGCGTGCGATCGGGGAACAGGAGTCCGTCGGCCACGAAGTTGCCGTCGTGCAGTTCCTCGCCGAAGTCTCCGCCGTAGCCATAGATGTCATTGCCGAACTTGTCCTTCGTGCGCAGGCCGTGGTCGATCCACTCCCAGACGAAGCCGCCCTGGCAGCGCGGGTACTTCTCGAACAGCGCCTGGTACTCGGTGAGGCCGCCCGGGCCGTTGCCCATCGCGTGTGCGTACTCGCACATGATGAAGGGCTGGGCGCGGCGATGCGCGTCGAGCACGGGATCGGCCAGCGGCTCCTCCTCGCGACGGCCGATCGCATCCACCTCGGCGTGGGTCGGGTACATCCGGCTGTAGAGGTCGACGTGCTCCGAGGAGTAGTCGCGCTCGTAGTGGAGCTTGCGCGACGGATCGCGATCGCGAGCCCACGCGGCCATGGCGGCGAGGTTTTCGCCGGGGCCGCACTCGTTTCCGAGCGACCAGATGATGATGCTCGCGTGGTTCTTGTCCCGTTCGACCATGCGCCGCATCCGCCCGACGAGCGTGTCCTTCCAGCGCGGATCGACGACCGGGTTGTTCTGCATCGGCTCCTCGGCGTCCGGCAGGAATCCGTGGGTCTCGAGGTCGCACTCGTCGATGACCCAGAGGCCGTACTCGTCGCACAGCTCGAGGAAGCGAGGATGCGGCGGGTAGTGGCTCGTGCGCACCGAGTTGATGTTGTGCTGTTTCATCAGCAGCACATCCCGAAGCATGGTGGCCTCATCGATCGTGCGGCCGGTCTCCGGGTGGAACTCGTGACGGTTGACGCCGCGGAACTGCAGGCGACGCCCGTTGACGAGGAG
>JAODMY010000004.1 GCA_025465535.1 Glaciihabitans sp. | reverse complement strand
GGTCAGTCGTGCGTGCGGTGGATCAGCCGCGACAGCACGATCGCGCTCCGAGTGTGATCGACGTTGGGCGCGATCCGCACCTTCTCGAGCGCGATCTCGAGCGAGGGGATGTCGCGCGAGCGCATGTGCACGATGGCGTCGGCCGAACCCGTGACGGTTCCCGCATCCACGACCTCCGGCACACCGGCGAGGATGCGCTTGAGCTCCTCTGGTGCGACCGTCCCGCGGCAGAACAGTTCGACGTACGCCTCGGTCGCCATACCGTCGACGGCCGGATCGACCTGGATCGTGAAGCCCCGGATGACACCGTCACCGACCAGTCGATCGACGCGGCGCTTCACCGCGGAGGCGGAGAGTCCGATCACCTCGCCGATGTCGCCGTACCCGGCGCGGGCGTTCAGCCGGAGGAGGTCGATGATGCCGTAGTCGAGACTGTCCATTCGGACACTCTATGGCGAGAATGTGCGCCAGCCCAACCAAAGACGGCGATTTTGTGCGTCACAAGCTCTTTACTTGACGATAGTGCGTGAAAAGCTGGTGCCATGACGATGACCGAACCCGCAACGGCCGCGCCCGAACGCGTCCCATCCCAGCGCACGATCCTCATGTGCCGCCCCGACTACTTCACCGTTTCGTACCGCATCAACCCGTGGATGCATCCGGAGGCTCCGACCGACACGAGCCTCGCCGTCGAGCAGTGGGAGGTTCTCTACGCGACCTACCTCGACCTCGGTTTCGACGTTCGGCTCGTCGACCCGATCGCCGGTCTCCCCGACATGGTCTACGCGGCCAACGGCGGCTTCGTCCTCGATGGCATCGCCTACGGTGCGAGCTTCACCTACCCGGAGCGCCAGCCGGAGGGTCCCGCCTACATGGACTGGTTCGCGGCGAACGGATTCGAGGTCCGGATCCCGGAGAACGTCAACGAGGGTGAGGGAGACTTCCTTCTCGTCGGCGACGTCATCCTCGCGGGGATGGGATTCCGGACCGCGTCCGGGAGTCACGAGGAACTGGCCGAGATCTTCGGTCGCCCGGTGATCACGCTCAACCTCGTCAACCCGAGCTTCTACCATCTGGATACGGCCATCGCGGTTCTCGATCCGTCGCCGGCCCCCGGCGAGGCGGCCAACATCGCCTACCTGCCGAGCGCGTTCGACGAGCCGAGCCTCGCCATCCTTCGGGAGCGCTACCCGGATGCCGTGATCGTCACGGAAGAGGATGCCGCCGTCCTCGGCCTGAACTCGTACAGCGACGGCCTCAACGTCGTGATCGCGTCCCGCGCCAAGGACTTCGAGCGCCAGCTGCGCGAGCGCGGTTACAACCCGATCGGCGTCGATCTCTCCGAGCTGCTGCTCGGTGGCGGCGGGGTCAAGTGCTGCACGCTGGAGCTACGACGATGAATCTCACGACGACCGCTCTCGACCCGAAGTCCGCCGCGGCGATCACCCTCGAGGAGGCACACGCCGCGCACAACTACCACCCGCTTCCCGTCGTCATCGTCTCCGGCGAGGGCGCGTGGGTGACGGATGTGACCGGCCGCCGGTACCTCGACTGCCTCGCCGCCTACTCCGCGGTGAACTTCGGCCACGGGCATCCGGTGCTCATCGAGGCCGCGAAGGCCCAACTCGGGCGCGTCACCCTCACCAGCCGGGCGTTCCACAATGACAAGCTCGGACCGTTTGTCGCCGCGCTCGCCGCACTCTCCGGCAAAGACATGGTGCTGCCGATGAACACCGGCGCCGAGGCGGTCGAGTCCGGTATCAAGGTCGCCCGCGCCTGGGGCTACCGTGTCAAGGGCGTTCCGCAGAACAAGGCGACCATCATCGTGGCCGACGGCAACTTCCACGGGCGCACGACCACGATCATCAGCTTCTCGAGCGATCCGGATGCCCGTGCCGACTTCGGTCCGTACACGCCCGGTTTCGTGAGCGTCCCGTACGGCGACGCGGCTGCCCTCGAGGCGGCGATCGACGAGACGACGGTCGCGGTGCTGCTTGAGCCGATCCAGGGCGAGGCCGGCATCCTGATTCCGTCGGCCGACTACCTTCCCGCGGTTCGGGAGATCACGACGCGTCACAATGTGCTGTTCATCGCGGATGAGATCCAGTCCGGCCTCGGGCGAACGGGGGCGACGTTCCAGTGCGACAACGTCGGCGTCGTCCCCGACCTGTACCTGCTCGGCAAGGCGCTCGGCGGCGGAATCGTTCCGGTCAGCGCGGTGGTGGGCAACGCCGACATCCTCGGAGTCCTGAAGCCCGGCGAGCACGGTTCGACGTTCGGTGGCAATCCTCTCGCGGCGGCGGTCGGCCTTGCCGTCGTCGAGCTGTTGGCGACCGGCGAATACCAGGACCGCGCGCGGATGCTGGGCGAGCGCCTCGAGGCGCACCTGCGTCGACTCATCGGTCACGGGGTCATCGCGGTCCGTGCCGCCGGGCTCTGGGCCGGAATCGACATCGACCCATCGCTCGCGACCGGGCGCCAGGTCTGCGAACTGCTCATGGAGCGCGGCGTGCTCGCGAAGGACACGCACGGCAGCACCATCCGGCTCGCGCCGCCGATCGTGGTCGCCCCGGAGGATCTCGACTGGGCGGTCGACCAGCTTGAAGCCGTACTGGAGGAGCTGCGCGGGTAGCCGGCCTAATAGGCTGGCGGGATGCGATCACTGCCGACGCCCAATGTCACTCCGCTGCGTGGCGGTCCGGTTCTGCGATGGGGCGTGCTCGCGCCGGGGGAGATCGCGAACGACTTCGTCACGACGCTGCACGGCAACACCGACCAGCGCGTGCACGGGGTGGCGTCGCGCTCCGCGGAGCGCGCCGCTGCCTTCGCGGCGAAGCACGGCATCCCGAGGCACTACGACTCATACGAGCAGCTCGTCGCGGATCCGGGAATCGACGTCGTGTACGTCGCGGCGCCGCACAGCGAACACCGCAGGCTCGCCCTGCTGGCGATCGCCGCGGGCAAGCACGTGCTCATCGAGAAGCCCATGGCGCTGAACGCGGCGGAGGCGACCGATATCGCCGAGGCCGCCCGCGCCGCCGGGGTGTTCGCGATGGAGGCCATGTGGTCGCGCTACCTTCCGCAGTCGAGCGTCATCGGCCAGCTGCTGGATGACGGTGCGTTCGGCGACGTTCGCCTGGTCACCGTCAGCCTCGGCTGGCCCGCGGTCTTCAACGCCGCTCACCGGATGTTCGACCCGGCGCTCGGCGGCGGCGCGATGCTCGACGCCGGCGTCTACAGCCTCTGGTTCGCGCGATTCGTGCTCGGGGCACCTCGCTCGGTTCAGGCCGCGGGCATCCTCGCGCCGACCGGGGTGGAATCGCAGGCCGTCGCAACACTCGACTATGCCAGCGGTGCGCAAGCGGCCGTGTCGACGAGTGTCCTCACCTCGACTCCCGGGCTGCCGACCATTAACGGCACGGATGGTGTGCTCACCTTCACGAAGCACTTCGTGTTCCCCGCGTCGTTCGTGGTCACCTCGGGGAGCGAGGAACTCGCCTGGGCCGACGACTCCGGGCTCGTCGGTCGCGGCGGACTCTGCTGGCAGGCGACCGCGCTTGCCCAGTACGTCAACGACGGGCTCACCGAGTCGCCGCTGCACGACCTCGACGAGTCCATCGGGCTCGCCAGCACAATCGACGAGGTGCGGACGCAGGTCGGAGCGCTCTAGCGGTACCGGTGTCGGTACCCACTTGGGCGGAGACAATCTGTCCATCGAATGCCCTACAACTGCGGATGCTGGCGACGAGACATCCGCAGTTAGAGGGCATTCGATGAAGAAAGTGTCGCAAGGTCGCGACCAAGTACAGCTCGCTGCGGCTGGGTCAGCTTCGCTCGAGCATCGCGGCGAGGTCGGCGCCGGCGGGGAGCTCGCCGTAGAGATGGCCGCGGCCGGCACCGAGACGATTACTACGCTGAGCGGATGGTCGGCACCGAGACGATTACTATGCTGAGCGGATGGCCGACCCCGCGCGATTTCGCATCCGCACGCGCATGGTCGCGCGCGACACGGACGAAAGCAATCGCGCATCCAGCCCGCTCGAGCTGCTGTTCGACCTGACCTTCGTCGTTGCCGTCGCACAGATCGCGACGGCTCTCGGCCGAAACATCGAGGCGGGCACCGGGCTTGCCGCGATCGTGCCATTCCTGATGGTGTTCTTCGCGATCTGGTGGGCCTGGATGAACTTCACCTGGTTCGCCTCCTCCTACGACACGGATGACGTGCCCTACCGCCTGCTCACCCTGCTTCAGATGGGTGGCGTCCTCGTGCTCGCGGCCGGCGTCCCCGCCGCCTTCGGCAGGGGCGATTACTTCGGGATCACGCTCGGCTACTTCATCATGCGGGTCGGCCTCGTCACGCTGTGGGTGCGCGCCGCGAGGGAGGATCCGGTGGGCCGGGCGACCGCGCGCCGGTACGCCATCGGAGTGACGGTCGTGCAGCTCGGCTGGATTTTGCGGCTGCTGCTGCCGGTGACGCGAGAGAACATCGGCTTCACGGTGTATCTCGCGTTCGTGGTGCTCGCGACCCTCGAGGTGAGCGTGCCGCCCTGGGCCGAGAGGACCGGCGGCGTCAACTGGCATCCGCATCACATCGCCGAGCGCTACGGATTGTTCACGATCATCCTGCTCGGGGCGAGCATCGCTGCGCTCGCCGACGGTGTCGAGCAGATCATCAACGCGACCGGAACCTCTGGCTCGCTCATCACGGTCGGCGTCTCGGCCATCGTGCTGATTTTCGCGCTCTGGTGGCTGTACTTCCTGCAACCAGCGGGCGAGGGGTTGGCGGCGCATCGAAGCCGATCATTCCTCTGGGGATATGGTCACTACTTCGTCTTCGCGGCGCTCGCGGCTTTCGGCGCAGGACTCGAGGTGGTCGTTGCCTCGGCCAACGGGCGCACCCACCTCTCGCCCGTGTTCGCCTCCTATTCCGTGACGATCCCCGTGGCCGTCTACCTCGTGTTCCTCTGGGCGGTGCACGCTCCCATCGCGCCCCAACTCGTGGTTCGGTTCGGCGTGGTTCTGCCGGCGGCGGTCGTCGTGCTGTTGCTGCCGCTGGCCGCAAATCGGATCGGGATGCCGGTGGTCCTCGCGATGTCGGTGGTCGTCGTGGTCGCGCTCGTCGTCGTCACCTTCGCGCTGAAACGCCGTGAGTTGCGCCGGTCGGAGGTGGCAGCGTGACGTTTGAATCTGCGCGGTTCGAATCTGCGCGGCTAGACGCGGCCGATCCGCTGGCTTCGTATCGCGACCGATTCCTGCCGATGGGCGATGTCGTCGCCTATCTCGACGGTAACTCGCTCGGTCGCCCGCTGGCAGCATCCGCGAATCGCGTGCGCGACTTCATCGCCGAGCAGTGGGGCGGACGGCTGATTCGCGGCTGGGACGAAAGCTGGCTCGGCCTCCCGCTGACGATCGGCGACGACCTCGGACGCGTGGCGCTGGGCGCCGCTCCCGGCCAGGTCGCAATCGGCGACTCGACGACGGTGCTGCTGTACAAGCTGATTCGAGCCGCGCTCGATGCCTGCCCCGACCGCACCGAGATCGTGATCGAGCGCGACAATTTCCCGACCGATCGCTACGTCGTCGAGGGAATCGCCGCCGACCGCGGGCTCACCGTTCGGTGGATCGAGACCGGTCTCGGGAACCCGGAGTTCGGGACCGCGGCAGATTTTGAGCGCGCGGTCAGTGCCGTGGTCGGCAGCAGCACCGCGCTCGTCGTCCTCAGCCACGTCGCCTACCGCTCGGGCTTCATCGCGCCTGCCGCCGAGATCACCGCGCGGGTGCACGAGGCCGGTGCGCTCATCCTCTGGGACCTCTGCCACTCCACCGGCGTTGTCCCCGTCGAACTCGACGCCTGGAACGTGGACCTCGCCGTCGGCTGCAGTTACAAATATCTCAATGGCGGACCGGGGTCCCCGGCGTTTGCGTACGTCGCCTCTGAGCATCAGGCGGTGCTTCGCCAACCGATCCAGGGGTGGCTTGGCAGCGCGACTCCCTTTGAAATGGGGCAGGGGTATCAGGCCGCGGGCGGCATCCGGGGCTTCCTGAGCGGCACGCCGCCCATCCTCGGGATGCTGGCCATGCGGGACATGATCGCGCTCATCGACGAGGTCGGTCTCGGCGCCGTGCGGGCGAAGTCGATCGCGCTGACGTCGTTCGCAATCGCGCTCTCGGACGCGCTGCTGCCGGATGCCGTGCTCGCGACCCCCCGCGATCCCGCTCACCGGGGCAGCCACATCACCCTCGACCACCCGGGTTTTGCCGCGATCATGCCCCGGCTGTGGGCGCGCGGAATCGTCCCGGACTTTCGTCGTCCCGACGGCATTCGCCTTGGGCTCTCGCCGCTCAGTACCTCGTTCGCCGAGGTCGAACTCGGTGCGCGCGCGATAGCGGAGGAGCTGGTCCGCTAGGCGGCATCCACCCGATCGTCGTAATCGTCGCGGCTCTGCCTGATCTCGTCGCTGTGCTCCAGCGCCCACATCGCCATGGCCGTGACGGCCGGAATGATCGTGCGGCCGAGGTCGGTCACCGCGTATTCGACCCTCGGCGGGACGGCGGCGAAGACCGTGCGCGAGACGAGTCCGTCGCGCTCGAGGTTGCGGAGCGTCAGAGTCAGCATGCGGTGCGAGATGCCGGGGACGCTGTCGCGGAGCGCGGTGAAGCGCAGCGGCGCGCCATCCAGCATCCCGAGAATGAGGAGGCTCCACTTGTCGCTGATTTTCGCGAACGTGTCGCGGATGATCTCGCTCGCATCGATGCGCGCGTCGCACATGCCGTGCACGCTGGGCAGTTCGTTGATGAGCGTCATGCGTCCTCCGTTGGGCACACCGGTGTTACCAGGGCACAGAGAAGTGATCCGTTACCGACGTGTATACAAGGAACAAATAGTAACCGATCACCAAGGAAGACAACATGCTTATCGCCGTCTGGATCGTCTCCGGCCTCCTCGCCCTCGCCTACCTCGCCTCCGGCGGAGCGAAAATTTTGCAGCCGCACGACAGGGTCGTCAAGTCCATGGCCTGGGCGGCGGACGCTGCGCCCTGGCAGGTGAAGGCCCTTGGAATCATCGAGATTCTTGGCGCGGTCGGGCTCATTGTTCCCCCACTCGTCGGCATCGCGCCGGTGCTCGCCCCGATCGCTGCGGTGGGACTCGTGCTCTACCAGGTGGCAGCGATCATCGTGCACCTCCGCCGACACGACAGCCCGAAGCAGCTGCCGGTCAACGTCGTCCTTCTGCTGCTGGCTGTCTTCGTTGCGGTGGTTCGGTTCGCGGGCCTTTAGCGAGAATGAGGGAGCAGTAACGTAAAGGGGTGACGATCCTCACCCCCGAACTGCTCGAACGCATCCGCTCCCGGGCCGCGGGCTACGACCGCGACAACGCCTTCTTCTTCGAGGATCTTGCCGAGCTCCGGGACGCAGGATACCTCGCGCCGCGCTCGCTCCTGGAGACCGCGCGCGACCAGCGACTGCTCGCGGCGTACGCTCCGGCGACTGCGCTAGGAATCAACATGCACCTCGTCTGGACGGGCGTCGCGCGAGTGCTCT
>JAODMY010000147.1 GCA_025465535.1 Glaciihabitans sp. | reverse complement strand
CACTGGAGTGTCACGGTCGCGGACACGTCATTCTGCCTGGGAACGGGAGCAAGCTGGCACGCCGGGGCATCGGCCGATCCAGCGGTGTGTGTCTCGAACACGAGTCAGCTCGGGACGATCCAGCTGACGCATCTCGCGTCGGAAATCGGCGAGGTCGAATACACGATCACCAACACCACGACGAACGCGGTGATCCAAGCGGGATCGAGCGCCACTTCGGTGAAGGTCGAACCTGGCACGTACATCGTGACTGCGGCCGCCGTCACGTCGGGTGACGGCATCTCGACGGCATCCACGTTCAACCTGGTAGTCGACGCTGCCGTTGCCGCCTGCGGAACCCTCTCGGCCCTGGCGTTCACCGGCATGTCGTCGTCGGTTGGCCTCCTCGGGCTCCTGCTCGCGAGTGGGATGCTGTTCCTCGGCCTCGCGACGGTCTTCATCCGCCTCGCCAGCCGTCGGAGCGCAACCCGTCAGAACACAACCCGTCAGAGCGCAACCTAGATAGCAACTGGTTTTTGAAAAGAACGCCCGCCCGCGGGGTTTGCCTCGGCGAAGCTCGCGGGCGGGGCCGTTCGGGGTTGCGTGGTGATTCGACGCTTGACGCTATTGCGGGTGTGCGGCGACCCACTCATCGCGGAGGATGGCATACACCCCGGTGTCGCCCCACTCGCCCTTGAATGCCAGGTCCTGGACGAAATACGCCTCCTCGCGCATTCCGAGGCGCTTGCAGAGCGCGATGGACGCCGTGTTGCGCGGGTCAAGCTCTGCCATGACGCGGTGCAGCCGGAGCGTGCGGAAAGCGGTGTCGAGCACGGTGCTCGCGGCCTCCGTGGCGTAACCGCGGCCCATAAAGTCCGGATGCATCGTCCAGCCGATCACGCCGCGAGAATTCTCCACGCTGCCGAGCGAGAAGTAGGAGTCGCCGATGACCCGGGCCGGTTCATCGGCCGTCGCGGGGAGCTCGAGGGCGAACTGGAGGTAATCGCCATCCTTCGCGAGGGTCGCCGCAGCCGAGTGATTCGCTATCTGCTCCGCGACCTCGTCGCGGGTCCGGGGCTCGTGCAGCTGGTAGCGGCAGACCTCCTCGAGCGAGCTGTACGCGAAAACGTCGTCGACGTCACCAAGCGTCATCAACCGAAGCACAAGGCGCTCGGTGACCAGCGGATGCTCGAAGACGAACGGGAGCGTGGCGCGGTCGATCATGCGCCCAGCGTAGTTGCGAGGCCGTGGCTAGGCCGAGGCCTTGCCCTCTTTCGGCGCGACGTCCGCGACCTCGGCGCTCACACCGAAGAGCGCGCTCAATCCGTCGATGAACTCCTGCGCGCGGCCGTCAAGCGCGAGCTCCTTGCCCCGAACGGATGGCGTGTGCAGCAGGACTCCGGTCAGGTGCCGCAGCGCCGCCTCGGTCTCGGTGCTGTGATCGCCGCGGTGCCGCGCGCGCTCGATCTCCCTGTCCAGCAGCTCGAAGATGTGCGTCCGGAGGGCGACGATCGCCGGCTCGATGCTGTGCTCTGCGGAGAACAGGGCGGCCGCATTTCCGACCAGTTCGCGCGCGTCTTCAGCCGCGGTCAGTTCCTCGAGCGGCGCGTGCAGGCTGATCGTTTCGAGATCGAGCAGCTCGATTCCCTCGAGGGCCGCAACGGCGGGGTCGACGTTGCGCGGCATCCCGAGGTCGATGATCAGTCGGCGCTCCTTGCCGATGACCGCGCTGGTCCCGATGACCGTGGAACTCGTGCAGGTGATGATCACGTCGGCGTCGAGCATCGCTCCGGCGAGGTCGCGTTGCACGGCGACGCCGTACTTCGCTCCGAACGCGTCGGCGCGACCGGAGGGCGAGAACACGCTGAGCATCGTCGCGCCGTGGTCGCGCAGGGCGGTCACGGTCGTCGCTGCATACTGGCCGGTTCCAACGATGAGTACGCGAGCGAGATTCCAGTCGGGGATACGACTGGATGCCAGCTCGAGTGAGAGGCGGACGAGCGAGCGTCCGGCGCCACCGATAGCGGTCTTCGTTTTAACCCCGCGACTGGTGTGGGTCGCGCGCTGGAAAAGCTGTTCTAGTCCCGAGGACGTCGTCCCATTGTTCTGCGCTCGCTGTAGCGCCCGCTGTACCTGGCCCGAAATCTGTTCTTCGCCGACGACGATGGATTCGAGTCCGCTCGAGACCGCAAAGAGATGGGTGACAACCTCGTCACTCGTGAGCACCGTCACCGCGTCACGAAGGTCGGCCGAGACGACGCCGCTCGCCTGGCTCATCACGTCAACGGTGATGTTGGTCGCTGCCTCCGCGGACTCACCCTCGATGTCGAGGTAGGCCTCGAAGCGGTTGCAGGTGGCCAGAACGACCGCACCACGGACGGCCGGATTCACGTCGACGAGAGTCGCAGCAGCATCGGGAGCACCGAACGACAGCTTCTCAAGTAAATCGAAGCTTGCGTTCCGATGGTTCGCAGTTAGTAAGAGCAGCACCTCCTAATGTTAGGTGGGTGCCCCTGTCTGAAACTCACCCTTTGCTGAATGGCACTACCGCCGATTCAGCCCTCATCCGTGCGTTCCGTGGCGAGCGGACCGATCGACTGCCGATCTGGTTCATGCGCCAGGCCGGCCGCTCACTTCCCGAATACCGCGCGCTGCGCGTCGGTAACCAGATGCTCGATGCCTGCCTGACGCCCGAACTCGCGAGCGAAATCACGCTCCAGCCGGTTCGCCGTCACGAGGTCGATGCCGCCGTCTTCTTCAGCGACATCGTCATTCCGGCAAAGCTCGCGGGCGTCTCTGTCGAGATCGTGCCAGGCAAGGGTCCGGTCTTCGAACATCCGATCCGCACTGCCGCGGATGTCGCAGCCCTTCCCCGGCTCGATCCGGCGGCTCTCCAGCCGATCCGCGACGGCGTGGCTGCCACGGTCGCCCAGCTCGGCAAGACGCCGCTCATCGGGTTTGCCGGTGCGCCGTTCACCCTGGCCTCCTATCTGGTCGAGGGTGGGCCGTCGAAAGACCAGCAGCGTGCCCGCACGATGATGTTCGCCGACCCCCACGCCTGGGCCGGATTGCTCAACTGGTGCGCGGATATCGCCGGCGAGTTCCTTCTCGCACAGATCGAGGCCGGTGCCTCAGCCGTCCAGCTCTTCGACTCGTGGGTCGGCTCGCTCAGCGAGGTCAACTACCTTCGGCGGGTCGCCCCGCACTCGAGGCGCGTGCTCGACCACCTCAGGGGTCTCGATGTGCCCACGGTGCACTTCGGTGTCGGCTCCGGCGAACTCCTGCACGCCATGCACTCGATCGGCGTGGACGTCATGGGCGTCGACTGGCGGATCCCGCTCGACGAGGCCGAGCGCAGGCTCGGCGGGGGCGTGCCGCTTCAGGGCAACATCGACCCGTCGCTGCTGGATGCACCGTGGGGGATCCTCGAGGCCCACGTCCGGGATGTCGTCGACCGCGGTCGCGCAGCCCCATCGCACGTCGTGAACCTCGGCCACGGAGTTCCGCCCGACACCGATCCGGACGTGCTGACGCGTATCGTGCAGCTCGTGCACAGCATTGACTGACTTCGTCATTGTCGGTGGAGGCGTCGGCGGGCTCGTTCTCGCCAGGCGGCTAGTTCTCGGTGGCGCCGACGTGATAGTTCTCGAAGCAAGCGACCGGCTCGGTGGCAGCGTCGCAAGCCACACGGTCGGCGGAATCCAGTTGGATGCCGGCGCGGAAAGCTTCGCGACCCGCCGCGGCACCGTTGCCACGCTCGCCCGATCGCTCAAGCTGGGGGATGACATCGTCGAGCCGAACCCGGCCGGCGCGTGGCTGCAGCCCGCGACGGGACCCGCGTTCCGCCTTCCGCTGAACAGCATGCTCGGAATCCCGGGTTCGCCGCTCGCGGCCGATGTCACGCCGATCATCGGCGGGCGCGCCGCGACTCGGGCCTATCTCGAGACGCTTTTGCCGGGGCCCTACGCCGCCAAGTCGAAGACGCTCGGCGAGCTCGTTCGACGCCGGATGGGCGAGGCCGTGCTCGACCAGCTGGTGCGCCCGATTGTTCGCGGCGTGCACTCCGCCGATCCGGACGACCTGGATCTCGACAAGGTCGCTCCCGGCCTTCGCGCCGCCATGATCGACACGGGATCGCTTGCGCGAGCGGTGAGGAGTTTGCAGGAAAGTTCCGGGCGGGCGGGCTCGTCTGTCGCTGGAATTCGGGGCGGCATCTTCCGTATCGTCGAGGCGCTCGCGGCCGACCTCGACCGTTTCGGCGTCGACGTGCGGCTAAACTCGCGGGTCGAGAACGTCGCCGACGGACGTGCGCTCGTCGGTGTGGAAGGTGGCAGCAGCGGCACGCACATCCAGGGCCGCGCGATTGTTGCGGCCCCCGGGATCCTCGGTGATGTCTCGAATCGCGGGCACCGCGTGGTGCTCGCTACCCTCGTCGTGGATCAGCCGCTGCTCGACGCGGCGCCCAGGGGAACCGGGCTGCTCGTCGCGAAGGACGGCAGTGGCATCCCGGCCGATGGCGGAATCAGGGCCAAGGCGCTCACGCACGTGACCGCAAAGTGGGAGTGGGTGGCGGAGCGCGCAGAGGGGAAGCACGTGCTTCGGTTGTCTTATGACGACGACAGCGCCGACCTTGCCGAGGTGGCGAGGGCGGATGCCGAGGCTCTGCTCGGGGTTCCGATTCCGACATCCAGCGTGCTGGCTTTCGGTCGAAGCGAATGGTATCGCCCTCCTCGCCTGACGCATACCCCTGACGGCATACATGTCGTCGGTGAGACGATTGCCGGTACTGGATTAGCCAACGTGGTCGGTCAGGCGGATGAGTTGGCTGGGAACTTACTCCGAGACTCTTAGGTGCCGCCGGGACTACGCTTGAGAGTGCCAGGTGAACTCAAGAAAATCACAGTGCGCGACAAACAGGAACGGAGAAACCCATGAAAGGCAAGATCCTTTTGGTGGTTGGCCTAGGTGTCGGCTATGTGCTCGGAGCTCGTGCGGGTCGCGGTCGATACGAAGAAATCAAGGACGCGGTCGGCAAGTTCTGGAATGATCCGCGGGTGCAGAAGCAGCGCACGCAGGCCGAAGAATTTGTCAAAGACAAGGCGCCGGATGTCGCCGAATTCCTCTCGGACGGCGCGAAGAAAGTTGCCTCGCAGGTGACCTCCGTCAAGAGCACTGCAGCGAGGAGCTCCGCCGCGAACACCACCGCCGCGAAGAAGCCTGCGGCGCGGAAGACACCGTCCACGAGGTCGACCGCCCCAAAGAAGTAGTGCGGGGGCAACGTGACTGACACGAATCGCGTGACCGGGACAATCGGCGGGAAGAAGCGCTCGCTGTTCCAACTGCTTGCGGATCTTCCGACGCTCGTACGCGAGCTGGTTGCGGGGGAGATCGAACTTCTCAAGCAGGAGATGATCCAGAAGCTCAAGGCGCTCGGGATCGGTGGCGGCCTCATCCTCGGGGCAGCCGTCGTTCTCCTCTTCTTTATCGGGGTGCTCCTGACCGCGGCAATTCTCGGGCTGGCGACAACCGGACTGCCGGCCTGGCTCTGTGCGCTGATCGTGGCATTCCTGCTGCTGGTCATCGCCGGGATCCTGGCGTTCGTCGGGTACAACAAGCTGAAGACGGGCATTCCACCTTTCCCGATGAAAACCATTTCCGGGCTCAAGAAAGACCTGAACGCCGTTAAAGGCGTGGGGAAGCGGGAGACAAGATGAGTGAAGACGACATCCAGTCGCGCGTCGCATCGACGCGCGCCAACCTGGAGACGACCCTCGATGAGATCGAGGACAAGTTCAACGTTCCGAAACGGGCCAGCGCGTTGATCGAGCGGGCGAAGGCCTCCTACGAGGAGAACCGGACGCCGTGGATCGTCGGCGCAACGGGCGTCGCCATCGCGGTCGTCGGCCTGGTCGCGTGGGCGCTGTTCTCGGGTGACGACGACTAGCGGGGGCTCACGACCCAACCGCACGGCAACTTAGCAACAGCCGTGAATCTTACCGCCCAACTCGTCTGAATTAGACGCACCGGTGGGCGGCGAGGGAGGATAGTCCTATGAACTCCCGCGCCGATTCAAGCGCCGGAACGCCCGAGAACACCGACTTGGGGTACACCCTCTGGTCGGTCCTTCGTCGCGATCCTGCCAAGCCTGCCCTGAGCGGCGACAATACTGCCGCCGTGAGCCCCGCAGGTGACAACCTCCCTGCTGATGGCACCGCCAGTGCGAGCCTTGCCACCGCGATCGCCGAGGTCGAGGCCGCCGGGGTGACCATTCGCGGTTTCTACGACGTGTCGTCCATGCGAGCGGATGCCGACCTCCTGATCTGGATGCACGGAGCCGCGCCTGAGGTTCTTCAGTGGGCTCTCCGCGTCCTGCGCCGAAGCGAGCTGTTGAGGCCGCTCCTTCCGACCTGGAACGTGATGGGCGTGCATCGCGACGCGGAGTTCACCGCCAACCACCTTCCCTCGTTCATGCGCGGCAAGGCGCCGGAGAAGTGGATCACGGTCTACCCCTTCGTGCGCAGCTACGACTGGTACCTCCTTCCCGACGAAGAGCGCCGCACGATGCTCGGCAACCACGGTCGGATGGGCTCGCAGTATCCGCAGGTCCTTGCCAACACGGTCGCATCCTTCGCGCTCGGCGACTACGAGTGGATCCTCGCTCTCGAGGCGCCGGAGCTCGTCGACCTTGTCGACCTGATGCGGCACCTTCGGCAGACGGAAGCCCGTCGCCACATCCGCGAGGAGATTCCGTTTTACACGGGCCGCCGCATCGACCCGAGCGAAATACCCGAGGTGCTCTCGTGACGATTACCAACGGTCTCGTCCCCGGCGCGACGGCCGCCGCCGCGAGTGGCGCGGAGCACGTCGAGACCCCCGTCGCGTATGACGCGATCCTTCTCGCCAGCTTTGGTGGGCCCGAGGGACAGGACGACGTCATCCCCTTCCTTCGCAACGTCACGCGCGGGCGCGGCATCCCTGAGGAGCGGCTCGAAGAGGTCGCTCACCACTATCGCGCGTTCGGCGGCATCAGCCCGATCAACGAGCAGAACCGACAGCTGAAGACGGCGCTCGAGGCGGAGCTCGTGAGCCGAGGCATCGACCTCCCCGTACTGTGGGGCAACCGCAACTGGGAGCCCTACATCGGCGACGCTCTCACCGAAGCGGCGGACCGCGGTCTCACCAAGCTCATCGCGATCGGGACCAGCGCCTACAGCTCGTACTCCAGCTGCCGCCAGTACCGCGAGGACTACGCGTCCGCGCTCGAGTCGACCGGCCTCACCGGTGTGCTCGAGATCGACAAGGTGCGCCAGTTCTTCGATCACCCCGGATTCGTCCAGCCGTTCATCGACGGAACAACGCAGGCGCTCGCGGACGTCGCGGCCCGCGGCATCGCCCCAGCCGACACCCGCGTGCTGTTCTCGACCCACAGCGTCCCCTCGACGGATGCGGAGAAGAGCGGCCCGGAATCCCGTGGCTTCGGTGCGGGGGGAGCCTACGAGGCTCAGCACCGTGCTGTCGCCGAGGTCGTCATGGCCGCCTCCGGTGCAACAGCCCCGGACACGGGAATCGACATCGCCTGGGAGCTCGTCTTCCAGTCCCGCTCCGGCCCGCCCACCCAGCCGTGGCTCGCACCGGATATCAACGATCGGATGCGCGAGCTCGCAACCGAAGGTGCCAAGGCGATCGTGATCGTTCCGCTCGGATTCGTCAGCGACCACATGGAAGTGAAGTGGGACCTCGACACCGAAGCGATGGAGACCGCGGAAGAGCTCGGGATCTTCGCCGTCCGCACGCCGACCCCGGGCATCCATCCGCAGTATGTGAGCGGACTCGTCGACCTCGTGCTCGAGCGCGTCAACGGAACTCCGACGGCTGATCGCCCCGCGCTGACCGAGCTCGGCCCCTGGTACGACGTCTGTCGCCCTGGCTGCTGTGAGAATGTCCGTCTCGGATTCAAGCCGGCTCTCGCGGGGTTGGCACCGTGAGCACCTCGGGCAAGACGATGCGAATCGGCACACGCGGGAGCGCCCTCGCGCTCGCGCAGACCCGCATCGTCGCGGCGGATCTCGAAAAGACCGGAGTCACGGTCGAACTCGTGATCGTCACCACCGAGGGCGACACGTCGAAGGCGTCGCTCGCGAGCCTCGGCGGCACAGGCGTTTTCGCCAGTGCGCTCCGCGAGGCGCTGCTCGACGGCCGCTGCGACGCGGTCGTCCACTCGCTCAAAGACCTTCCAACTAAGCCTCATCCCGGGCTCGTCATCGGTGCGATACCGAAGCGGGAGGATGTACGCGACGCGCTTTGCGCCCGTGACGGCCTCACGCTCGACGGCCTCCCAGCCGGGGCTAAGGTCGGCACGGGTTCGCCACGCCGCCAGGCGCAGCTCCGTTCGCGTCGGCCCGATCTCGAGGTCGTCGACATCCGCGGCAATGTGGATACGCGACTCGGCAGGGTGGCCGTGGCGGCGGATTCGGACACCGCGCTCGACGCAGTCATCCTCGCCGCCGCCGGCCTCAGCCGACTCGGCCGACTCGAATCCGTGACCGAGTTCCTCGCAATCGATGGCTGGCCGACAGCGCCGGGCCAGGGCGCCGTCGCGATCGAGGTGCGCGCCGGCGAAGAGAAGTCGGTGGCGGTGCTCGACCACAAGCCGACCCGGACCACCGTCGAAGCCGAACGGGAAGTCCTCGCGCTGCTCGAGGCAGGATGCGCGGCCCCGATCGGCGCGCACGCCATGATCCACGATGGGTTGCTGTTCCTGAGCACCCGCGTATACGCCCTCGATGGCAGCGAGAACCTGACGAGCTCCCACGCCCTGTATCTTTCTGACGTGGAGAATCCGGCTTCAGAAGTTGCGGAGGGCGTAGCCCGCGAATTACTCGACCTGGGTGCCGCAACGATCGCGCCGCTCGGAGCGCCGTCGTGACCTTTGACGTTGTGAACCCGAGCACAGGCAGCTTGAACCGCGCGAGCGCCGAGAAGCCGCTCGCGGGTTGGCGCGTTCTCGTGCCGCGCGGCGGCAAGTGGGGCGACAGCGTTGCCGCGACCCTGCGGGGATATGGCGCGGTCCCGGTGATCGCGCCCCTGATCAACTTTGCGGCATCCGACGACGAGGCCGGGCTCGCGCGGGCGCTTGGCGAGCTTCAGTCTGGCGCGTTCGACTGGGTCGTGATCACCAGCGCCACGACTGTCGATGTGCTCATGAGCCAGAACGTCGTCATCCCGAACAACACCAAGGTTGCCGCCGTCGGTGAGACGACCAGTTCCGCGCTCACCCTCGCGGGCTACCGGGTCGACTTTGTGCCAGAGGCCGACAACTCGGCACGCGGGCTTGTGAAGGAGTGGCCGCGGTCCGAGATCGCCGGCCGCGTGCTCATCCCGCAGTCCGACATCGCGGAGCCGACCCTCGTGAGCGGCCTAACCGCGCTCGGCCTCAACGTCGAGTTCGTTGCGGCCTATCGCACGGTTGGAGTTCCGGTGACGGACCACGTCCGCGCAGACGTCGAGGATGGCCGCATCGGCGCGATCCTCGTGACCTCCGGCAGCGTCGCCCGCCAGGTCGCAGCCCAGCTCGCACCACTCCCGGCGTCGACCATCGTCGCCTGCATCGGACCGCGAACCGCCTACGACGCTCGCGCCGCCGGTCTCGCTGTCGACGTGATCTCGGAGTTCCGCTCGGCGACCTCACTGGTCGAAGCGCTGGTCGAGCACGCAACCAACCCAGAGGCAAAAGATGTCTGATCCACTCCACCCCTATCTCCGTCCGCGACGTCTGCGCGCGACCCCAGCGATGCGGCGACTCGTCGCCGAGACGCGGCTGAACGCGGCGGACTTCGTGCTGCCGATGTTCGTCCGCGAGGGCGCGACCGAACCCGTGCCGATCGCGTCGATGCCCGGCGTCGTCCAGCACTCGCTCGAGAGCCTGCCCGCCGCGCTCACCGAAGCCGCCGCCGCGGGAATCGGCGGCGTCATGCTGTTCGGCATTCCGGAGCGGAAGGATGCGGTCGGCTCCGGCGCGGCCGACCCCGACGGCATCCTCAATGTCGCAACGCGGCTCGCGGTCAAGACGGTCGGCGACGCGCTCGTCGTGCAGACCGACCTCTGCCTCGATGAGTTCACCGATCATGGGCACTGTGGTGTCCTGGATGCGGCCGGCCGCATCGACAACGACGCAACTCTCGAGATCTACCGCGACATGGCACTGGCCCAGGCCGCCGCGGGATCGCACCTGCTCGGGCTCTCCGGGATGATGGACGGCCAGGTGGCCGCCGTGCGCGATGTTCTCGACAGCAACGGCTATGCCGACACCGCCGTGCTCGCCTACTCAGCCAAGTACGCCTCGGGCTTCTACGGACCGTTCCGCGAGGCCGTGCAGTCTTCGCTCGTCGGTAATCGGCGCAGTTACCAGCTGGATAGTGCTAACCGCCGTGAGGGGTTACGCGAAATCGAGCTCGATATCGCCGAGGGTGCCGACATCGTGATGGTCAAGCCGGCCATGAGCTACCTCGACGTGCTTGCCGATGCCGCGGCCGTCAGCAGCGTTCCGGTCTGGGCATACCAGGTCAGCGGCGAGTACTCGATGATCGAGGCCGCGGCGGCGAACGGCTGGATCGATCGGGAGCGCATGATCCACGAGACCGTCCTCAGCATCCGGCGCGCCGGAGCGGATGTCATCCTCACCTACTTTGCGATCGAACTCGCCAAGTCCCTCGCGGCGGGATCAAGCGAGTGGTAATCGGCAACGATCGGCAGTTTGCGCGCGCACAGCAGTCGATTCCCGGCGGGGTCAACTCGCCCGTGCGCGCTTACGGTTCCGTCGGCGGAACTCCACGCTTCCTGGTTTCGGCCAGCGGCGCTTACGTCACCGACGTCGAGGGCACGAGGTACGTCGACCTCGTGAGCTCGTGGGGTCCGGCGATTCTCGGGCACGCGCATCCACAGGTCGTCGAGGCGGTTCAGGCCGCGGCCGCGAGGGGACTCTCGTTCGGCGCATCGACGCCGGGGGAGACCGAGCTCGCCGAACTCGTGCGCGAGCGCGTGAGCAGCGCGGCGCGCAAGGATGGCGCTCACGCGCAGAACCCGATCGAAAAGATTCGCCTGGTCTCGACCGGCACAGAGGCCACGATGACGGCCATTCGGCTCGCGCGCGGATTCACCGGGCGCGACCTGCTGATCAAGTTCGCCGGTCACTACCACGGTCACTCCGATGGCCTCCTCGCCGAGGCCGGATCCGGCGTCGCGACGCTCGCCATGCCCGGTTCGGCCGGCGTTACGGCGGCGACCGCGGCGCAGACCCTCGTGCTTCCGTACAACGATCTCGAGGCCATCAAGAATGTCTTCGCGCTGCACCGCGATCGCATCGCGGCCGTCATCGTCGAGGCCGCCGCAGCGAACATGGGTGTGGTTGCGCCGGCCCGCGGATTCAACCGCGAGCTCTCCCGCCTCACCAAGCAGAACGGCGCGCTGCTCATCCTGGACGAGGTCCTCACCGGATTCCGGGTCGGCTCGGCCGGCTGGTGGGGCCTCGAGGCAGGCCTCGTCGTCCCGGACGGCGGCGGTTGGATGCCCGACCTCGTGACCTTCGGCAAGGTCATCGGCGGAGGGATGCCGCTGGCCGCTCTCGGCGGACGTGCGGACGTCATGGACTACCTCGCCCCACTCGGCCCGGTCTACCAGGCCGGAACCCTCAGCGGAAACCCGGTCGCCGTCGCTGCTGGGCTCGCGACCCTTCGGGCCGCCGACAAGACCGTCTACGAGAAACTCGACGCGACGGCGGACACGATTGCCTCTGCGGTCTCGAGATCACTCGCGGCCGAGGGAGTCGAACACGTCGTGCAGCGGGCGGGGAACCTGTTCTCCTTCGCGTTTGCGGCCACGGCTCCGCGCAACTACGACGAGGTGAGGGCCCAGGCCACCCACCGGTACGCGCCGTTTTTCCACACCATGCTCGAGGGCGGGGTGTCGTTGCCGCCGTCCGTGTTCGAGGCCTGGTTCGTCTCGGCCGCCTACGACGACGAGGCGATCGACCGCATCCTCACGGTCCTGCCGAAAGCGGCGAAGGCAGCTGCGGCGAGCGTTCAGCCCGACGCCTAGTAGGCGATCGCGTAGTAGACGACCAGGAACACGATCGCGAGTAGCGGGAACAGCCCCTGGGTGAGTGCCGCGCGAGCGAGCCGACGGTTCGTAATCACGAGCACCAGCGAGGCGGCCAGCATGCACGCGACGCTGAAGAACACGATGATCGAGGCGCCGAAGTTGAGCGTGGGCGTGGCGAGCAGCACGAGCCCGACCCCGACGCCGATGCTGAGAAACAGGTTATAGAAGCCCTGGTTGAGCGCCATCGGCCGGATGGTGTCGGCCTCGTCCTGTGACCTGAGGCCGAAGCGTTTCCAGACCGCCGGTCGCATCCAGAACACGCTCTCCATCAGGAAGATCAGCACGTGCACGAGTGCTGCGATGGTCGCGAAAATGTATCCGAGAGTCAAAACGATTCCGCCCATGGGCGTTAGTTTCGCATGGATGCCCGGCTCGGGTCACGACTCGTCGGGATGTCGGCCGGCGATGCGCCCGTCCGTCATCGGAGCGGCCCCCATAACGGGCGCGGCGATAACGGACGGGCGCGGTGTCAGTCGGGAACGACTAGCCCTGCGACGCGACCGAGAGCTGGTTCCACTTCTCCCAGGTCTCGATCCGGCTCGCGTAGTCGGCCTTCGCCGTGCCGAGCGGGGACGTGCCGAAGAAAACTCGCAGGGGCGGCTCGGCGGCATCAACCAACTGGAGCACGACCTCGCCGGTTGCGCCGGGGTTTCCCCGACCGGCCACGGCCTTCTCGCGCTGGGCAAGGATCACGCTGCGGAATTCGTCGTACGCCGGGTTCGGGGTGGCGAGCATTGCGGATGATCCGGCCCAGTCAGTCGAGAATCCGCCGGGCTCGATCAGGGTCACCTTGATGCCGAACTGGGCGACCTCGGCGTTCAGCGACTGCGTGAATCCCTCGAGCGCCCACTTCGATGCGTGGTACGCGCCGATGTACGGGAACGCGGTGATTCCGCCAATCGACGACACCTGGATGATGTGACCGCTGCCCTGCGCGCGCAGGAACGGGAGCGCGGCCTGGGTGATCCACATCGCGCCGAAGACGTTGGTCTCGAGCTGGTCGCGGAACTCCTTCTCGCTGAGCTCCTCGATCATCCCGAACTGGCCGTAGCCGGCGTTGTTGATGATGATGTCGAGGCTGCCGAAGACGTCGTGTGCGCGAGCGACGGCCGCGAAGTCGGCCTCCCGATCGGTGACGTCGAGCTCGAGGGGAAGGATCCGATCGCCGTACTTGTCGGCGAGATCACTGAGCGTGCTGATGTCGCGTGCCGTTGCCGCAACCCTGTCGCCTCGCTCGAGTGCCGCGATCGCCCACTCACGCCCGAATCCGCGTGATGTTCCCGTAATGAACCAGTTCTTTGTCATGCATTAAGGCTAAAACTTTGAGCGTGCTCGCAGCCGGCTTGAGCGCGCTCTGGAGCAGACTTTGGGCTCGCTCCCAGTGGATTGGGAGCGGGTTCCGGTCTCTTGGTGGACATGTGCGTGGTCATCTGCGTGGTCATGGTGCGTGGTCATGCTGCGTGGTCACTCGCGGACGGTCACGACCGTCCGCCCGTGCAGCTCGCCGCGCAGGATGGCGGCGCCGGCGTCGATCGCCCCGTCGAGCGGAACGGATGCTGTGAACGAGTCGAGCAGGTCGAGGTCGAGATCGCGCTCGAGCAGTTGCCACGCGGCCGCCCGCGACGAAGGTGGAGCCTCGACGGAGTTGATCCCGGCGAGTGTGACCCCGCGCAGGATGAACGGCATGACTGTGGTGGGAATGTCGGTGCCGCCAACGAGTCCGCAGGCCGCGACGACCCCGCCGTGGTTGGTCTGGGCGATCGCATTCGCGAGGGTGTGACCGCCGACGGAGTCGATGACTCCGGACCAGCGCTGCTTCTGCAACGGACGACCGGGATCCTCGAGTGACGCGCGCTCGATGGTATCGGCGGCGCCCAGCCCGAGCAGATAGTCGCGCTGGGAGGCTCGCCCGGTCGAGGCGATGACGCGGTGGCCCGCCGCCGCGAGCAACGCGATCGCGATCGAACCCACGCCGCCGGATGCGCCCGTCACCAGGATCTCGCCGCGCTCGCCGCCAGCAACACCCGTGCCGCTTCCACCAGCAAAACTGCCGCGACCCCCGAGTGCGAGCACCGCGAGTGCCGCGGTGAGTCCGGCGGTTCCAATGGCGGCTGCCCGTCGAGCCGAGATCTTCGGTGGCAGCGGGATCAGCCACTCGCCGCGCACCCTCGCCCGTTCGCTGAGGCCGCCGTCGCGGGTCTCGCCGATCCCCCAGCCGGTCAGGATCACCGGGTCGCCGACGTTCCAATCCGGAGAATCGGATTCCGCAACCGTGCCAACGAGATCGATCCCTGGGATGAGCGGGTTGGTCCGCATCACGCCGGGTGATCCCGCCAGCGCCAATCCATCCTTGTAGTTGATGCCGGAGTATTCGACGTCGACCGTGACATCGCTGTCGGGCGCGGAATCGGCCAACTCGGCATCCGTCACGTCGGCTCGGAGCTTCGTCGAGACTTCGCCGTCGTCGGACTTCGTTACCTGCAGTGCGCGAAACGTCATCGCTCCAGCATGGCAGCCCAAGAATGGCAGCCCAACAATGTCAGCCCAAGAATGTCAGCCCAACAATGTCAGTCCAACACGCCTCGCGAGCGAAGGAGGTTAGCCGAACAGCACGCGCGCTTCCTCGTACCGGTCATCCGGCACGGTCTTCAGCCGGCCGAGGGCCTCCGCGAACGGAACGTGCACGATGTCGGTGCCGCGGAGCGCGACCATCCGGCCCCAGTGACCTTCGATCACGGAGCGAAGAGCCGCCATCCCGAGTCGCGTCGCGAGCACTCGGTCGAAAGCCGAAGGCGTGCCGCCGCGCTGGATGTGGCCGAGCGTGGTCGCGCGAGTCTCGATCCCGGTCCGCGCCTCGATCTCTGGGGCGATGAGCTCGCCGATGCCGCCGAGGCGTGGGCGGCCGAACGCGTCGAGTCCGCGCTCGGAGTGGGCGTCATCCATCGTGTCGAGCGAGAAGCCCTCCGCCACGACGACAAGTGGCGCGCGCCCGCGATCGTGGGCGGCGGTCACCCACTTGCAGATCTGTTCGATCGAGGTCTTCTGCTCCGGGATCAGGATGACGTGCGCGCCAGCCGCCATCCCGGAGTGCAGCGCGATCCAGCCGACGTGCCGACCCATGACCTCGGCGACCATGCAGCGGTCGTGCGCGTCGCCGGTGGTGCGGAGGCGGTCCATTGCCTCTGTCGCGATTTGAACGGCGGTGTCGAAGCCGAACGAGTAGTCGGTGGCTTCGAGGTCGTTGTCCACCGTCTTCGGGACACCCACGATCTTGATTCCGGCATCGGTGAGTCGTTTGGCTGCGGCCAGTGTGCCCTCGCCGCCGATCGCGATCATGGCGTCGATGCCGTGCTCGGTCATGACCTGGTTCACCCGGTCGACGCCGCCAATTCCCTCGAACGGGTTCGTGCGGGAGGTGCCGAGAATCGTGCCGCCCTGCTTGCTGATCCCCTTGACCTCGGGCATCCCAAGTGGAACCACGTCGCCCTCGATGACTCCGCGCCAGCCATTGCGAAATCCAACGAATTCCTGGTTATGCACCTGGGTGCCCGTGAAGACCGCTCCTCGGATGACGGCGTTGAGGCCCGGGGCGTCTCCACCGCTCGTGAGGATTCCAATTCTCATGTGTCCATTGTGGTGTATCGCGCCGTGGCGCCGAGCCGCGCGGCCGCTTGACACCAGGGCGAGACGAGCCTGGTGCCCGCGTGTGAAGGATGCGGTGCCCGCGTGAGCAGGATTTTGTGCCCGCGCGCGCCGGTTCGAATCGACTAGTTGTGTGCGGGGTCTTTACATATTCGTGCTCCGGGTGCAGTCTGGGAAAACCCTATTGATAGCGCTGTCATTGGATCTTGACCCGAGAGGGGTCCCGCGACGGAACCCCATCTGAAAGGTCCCCCATGGCTCACCAGCCAAAATCAATAATTCTCGGAATAGCAGTTTCCGTGCTTGCGGCGGGGGTGTTTCTGCCCACCGCAACCGCGCAGGCGGGAGTACCCGGTGCGGTATCAGGCACCTACGTGAGTGACCCCGCCTCTCTCGTCGATCCGATCATCGGCACCTCCGGTGCTGTCGATGACTTCCCCGGCGCTGACGTCCCATTCGGGATGGTCCAGTGGTCTCCGGACACCCCGAGTCGGCCGGCCGGCGGAGGGTATGAATACAACGACAAGTCGGTCACCGGATTCAGCCTGACCCACGTCTCCGGGCCCGGATGCTCGGCGTCGGGCGACATCCCGATCCTTCCGACCACCGGTGCGATCGGGTCGGCTCCCGGGTCGGCAACCCTGCCGCTCGATCACTCCGCCGAGACCGCGCAAGCCGGGTACTACAAGCTCGCGGCTGACGGCATCACCAGCGAGCTGACGAGTACCCAGCGCACGGGTGCCGGGCGGTTCACCTTCCCGAAAGCGGACCAGGGAAACCTGACCTTCAAGCTTTCGGACAGCGCGGCCGGATCATCCAACACCCGGTTCCAGGTGGTCAGCCCGACGGAGATCACCGGCTCAGTGACGAGCGGAAACTTCTGCGGAGCCAGCGACAAGTACACCGTCTACTTCGACATGACGTTCGACCAGCCGATGACGGGCTACGGGACGTACTCGAACAGCACGGTGCAGGCCAACAACAAGTCGGCCGATGTCACGAAGAGCATCGCACCGAAGACCACGCAGAGTGGCACTCTGCAGCCCAAGTCATCCAACGGTGTGAAGCGCACCCGACCGGATGTGACGTCGAAGACGCCCTCCACTGTTGGCGGCAAGGTGCAGTCCAAGGCCGTTGCTCCTCCCGTGGATGGAAGCGACGGTGCCTACGTCTCCTTTGACACCTCGACCAACCAGACCGTGCAGACCAACGTCGGGATCTCCTACGTCGGAACGGCCAACGCCAAGCTGAACCGCAAGACGGAGGCGCCGACGTTCGCGTTCGACGCGACGAAGACCGCCGCGACAGCCGCGTGGAACGCGATGCTCGGGAAGATCCAGATCGGCGGGGGCGACACCAGCTCGCAGAAGACCTTCTACACGGCGATGTACCACGCGCTGCTTCATCCGAACACCTTCAGCGACGTCAACGGCCAGTACATGGGCGCGGACGACCAGGTGCACAAGGCCGCCACTGGTCACGTCGAGTATGCCAACTACTCGGGTTGGGACATCTACCGCAGCCAGGTGCAGCTCGCCGCGACGGTGGCACCGCAGCAGACGAGCGACTCCGTTCGATCGATGCTCGACCAGTACGACCAGACCGGGCAGCTGCCGAAGTGGTCGCTCAACAATGGAGAGTCCTACGTCATGGTCGGCGACCCCGCGGATGCGATCATCGCCGATGCCTACGCCTTCGGAGCGAAGGACTTCAGCACCAGCAAGGCGCTCGCCGCGATGGAGACCGAGGCCAACAGCACGAACAACGTTCGGCCGGGTAACGCCGACTACCTGAAGACCGGCTACCTGCCGCTCGATGGAACCTACGGCTGTTGCAACTTCTACGGATCGGTTTCGACCCAGCAGGAGTACAACACCGCCGACCACGCCATCTCGAGTTTCGCGAAGGCGCTGGGAAAGGGCACCGTTGCGACGACGTATGCGGAGCGGGCGAACAACTGGCAGAACGTGTTCAACCCGGCGACCAACTACCTGCAGCCGAAGGACAAGTCCGGTGCGTTCGCGACCGGATTCACCCCGACGTCGTCGCAGGGATTCGTCGAGGGGTCGAGCGCCCAGTACACACCGATGGAGCCGTTCGACATCAAGGGTCTGATCAACGCGTCCGGAGGGGATGCGGCCTGGATCTCCAAGCTGGACTCCCTGACTTCGACGATCAAGAATCCGACCTCGGCGAATGCCGACTTCGGGAACGAGCCGAGTATCGAGATCCCGTGGGAGTACGACTACGCGGGAGCGCCATGGAAGACGCAGTCAACGGTTCGCTCCATCCAGCAACAGATCTTCACGAATGCTCCGGCCGGAATCGCGGGCAATGACGACCTCGGCACGATGAGTGCGTGGTACGTCTGGTCGGCACTCGGGTTCTACCCAGAGACGCCCGGCACGGCGGATCTCGCGCTCGGAAGTTCGCTGTTCGCCAACACGGCGATCCATCTGCCGTCGGGTAAGACGCTGACGGTGAGTGCTCCGAACGCGGCGGCAGACGCCCCGTACGTGCAGAGCATGACGAGCAAGGGGGCCAGCTGGTCGCACGCGTACGTGCAGCCAGGGCTCATCACCTCGGGCGGCGCGATCACCGAAAACCTTGGGACCACGGCGAACACGTCGTTTGCGAGCGCACCCGCGGATGCTCCGCCGTCGGACACTCGAGGCCTCGCAACTGCGCTCGGCTACACCAATACCGCGGTCGTCGTGACCGCGCCGGGAACGCCCGCGACGGTGAAAATCGGCGCGCGCAACCTCGGTGCGAAGCAGACCGTGAAGTGGTCGGCGGTGTCGAGCACTGGGCTGACCTCTGGCCCCGCATCCGGATCGCTCATCCTCGCGAAGGCTGGATCAGCCAGTGCGACGGTGTCGATCACGGCACCGACAACCGAGGGTCGGTACTACCAGACCTTCGCGCTGACGGATGCCGCGGGCAACTCCCTCCCGAGCGTCGTCGTCGAGATCGATGTTGCCAAGCCCGGCTCGCTGTGGCCGTTCTACAACAACGCCGGAATCGCGCAGGACGGGGCGTCAACCTCATCCAGTTTCGATGGTGAAGGCTGGTCGTACTCGGCCGAAGCGCTCGCCGCGGTCGGAGTGACGCCGGGTGCGACGGTGACGTCGAACGGGCTCAGCTACACCTGGCCGGACACGACACCAGGGGATCTGAACAACATCCAGGCCGGCGGCCAGGTCGTGCCTCTCGCCGGGACTGCCGGGGCGACCCGGATCGGCATCCTCGGAAGTGCCACAAACGGCGATCCGGGATCTGAGGGCGATTTCGTGGTGACCTACACCGACGGAACTACCCAGACGATCAATCTCGGGTTCAGTGACTGGACGCTGAACGGCGGCGGCGCATCCGGGCCGGCGGATGGCAACACGATTGCGGCGACCACCGCGTACCGTGACACGAGCAACGGTGGCCGGGACACGGTCAAGGCCTACCTGTTCACGGCGGATGCGGCGCTGACGGCGGGCAAGACCGTCGCGAGCATCACACTGCCGACCACCACGACGGCTGGTCCGTTGCACGTGTTCGCGTTCTCTGTGGGAACGCCGAGCAACTAATGCACGAACGGTAGGGCGTTGTGGACGAGAACATGCCAGAATTCTCGTCCATGACGCCCGATCCGTTGCCGCCCGATTCGGTTCGGATTGCGTTGACGTCGCACGATGACGCTGGAGCCGTGGCGCCCCGCCGTCGGGCGGATTTCAGTAGGCGAGCGACCGGGTTGCCAACCATGGCAGCGGTGGCAAGGCTTGCGGGCGTCAGTCTGAAGACCGTGTCTCGCGTCGTCAATGGCGAAGCCTCGGTTCGGCCAGAGACGGCGGCACGGGTCCGAGTGGCCTGGAAGGAGCTCGGCTACCGGCGCAACGATGCGGCATCCACCCTTGCCCGGGCGCAGGCGCCGGCAGGCATCGGCTTGATCATCGAGGACATCTCCGATCCCTTCTACTCCCGCCTGACCCGGGGAGTGCAGGAGGTCGCTCGCGCTCACGGGCACTTCGTCATGCTGAGTTCATCGGAGGAGAATTCGGAGCTTGAGCGCAGCACCGTCCTCGCGCTCACTGCTCGGGGGATCGCGGGGCTGATCGTCGTGCCGCACTCGGATGACCAGCACTACCTCGAACCGGAAATCGAGTCCGGCCTGAGCGTCGTTTTTGTGGACCGCCCGCCGCAGGGGCTCGTGGCAGACAGTGTAATGAGCAACAACATCGAGGGCTCGCGGCTCGCGGTGAAGCACCTGCTCGACCTTGGGCACCGGCGGATCGCTTTCGTCGGAAACGACAGGAGCGTGTACACGAGCACGCAGCGGTTGCGCGGTTACCGGAAAGCGCACACCGTCGCGGGAGTTACGGCCGATGAGGAACGACTCGTCATCCTCGGGCCCCGCACGGAGGCGGAAGCGGGGGCGGCGACATCGGCGCTCCTCGGATCGCCGAATCCGCCGACCGCGGTGTTCGCGCAGAATAACCTCCTCACGACGGGAGCCTGGCGAGCAATCCGCGAGTCGGGAACGCCGGTTGCCCTCGTCGGTTTCGATGACTTTGCGCTCGCCGATGTTCTCGACCCGCCCGTCACCGTCGTAGCCCAGGATCCGATGACGCTCGGCCGCAAGGCGGCGGAGCTGTTGTTTTCGAGATTGGCCGATGCCACCGGTCCCGTCCAGAGGATCATCGTTCCCACTCGGCTGATCGTGCGCGGCTGACTTCGCTGGCGGGTGACCTCGAGGGTGATCGTGCGGGTGGTTGTGCCCTGGTGTGTCCGCCCCGAATGGCGCAGCTGGGCGGATGTTCGCTGAGCGACGGCGGGATGCGGTCTCCGTGAGCCTTGTGAATATTCTGTGCGCGGCTAGTGTGATCCCGTCACGCCAGGGGTGTGGTGCCGCAGTCATCGTGGCGCAATCCGCCGACGAAATCCTTGAGGAGAATGACCATGTCCGATCCAATTGCTCCGACTCCAGCGCCGACCGCAGCTCCCGCGCCGACCGCGACTCCGGCCCCGATCCAGACCCGGATTACGACCCCGATCCAGACCGCGATCCCGACCCAGACCCGGATCACGACCCCGACCCAGATCCCGACCCAGACCTCGACCCAGATCCCGACCCAGACCCGGGCGCGAGCGGCCGAAGCGCCCGATCCGGCGCCAGTTGGGACCAGTTTCCCGGGCAAGACCCTGGGAATCATCGCCCTCGTCGTCGCGATCTTCTTCAACATCATCGGCTTCATTCTTGGACTCATCGCGCGGAACCAGTCGAAGAGCGCCGGATACAAGAACGGCCCGGCAACGGCCGCCATCGTCATTGGAATTGCCATCTTCGCGGTGAGCGTCATCGTCGGCATCCTGGTCGGTGCCAGTATTGCCGGGGCCTGCACCAGCGGAGCGGCCAGCTGTACCTCGAACGTCAGCGGGTATTAGGGCCGGGGTGCGCTGCGACTCAGGCCGCGGCGTGCTCCGTGCAGTAGGTGCTGGCCGCGTGCTCGTCGCAGACGACGAGTTGCGCTCGGCAGGCAGGATCACCGCAGTTTTCCATGCGGGATGTCGCTGTTGCGCAGACCGAGCAGTGCCCGATCACCGCGGCGTCGTCACTGAATTCGAGGGATTTGCGTTCGTCGAAGACGTACAGCGATCCGTTCCACAGTCCGCGATCGCCGAACGTTTCTCCGTATCTCACGATTCCGCCGTCGAGCTGGTACACCTCGGTAAATCCGCGGTTGACCATGAGGCTGCTCAACACCTCGCAGCGGATGCCGCCCGTGCAGTACGTCACAACGGGCTGGTTCTTGAGGTGATCGTAGGTGCCGCGATCGAGCTCGGCCACGAACTCTCGGGTGTTGTCCACGGCCGGCACCACGGCATCCGCGAATCGTCCGATTGCCGCTTCGAAGCGATTGCGGCCGTCGAAGAAGGTCACGTCCTTGGCGTCGAGGCGTTTGCGCTCGACCAGTTCGTGCAGCTGCTCGGGGGTGAGTTTTGTGCCGCCGCCGATGACGCCGTTCGAGTCGACCCGTAGCTCGCCCGGAGCGCCGAAGCTCACGATCTCATCGCGCACTCGCACGCTGAGACGCGGGAAGTCGTCCGCGCGCCCCTCGCTCCACTTGAAGTCGATGTTCTTGAACGCCGGATACTGTCTCGTCTTCCGCACGTACTTCTTGACGGCGTTCAGCTCGCCGCCGACGGTACCGTTGATGCCGTCCTTCGAAATCAGGATGCGGCCCTTCAGTCCGAGCGACTCGCACAGGTCACGCTGCCAGAGTCGAATCGCGTCGGGGTCGGCCAGCGGCGTGAAGACGTAGAACAGCAGGATCTTCGGTACGGCCACGACATCCACCCTAACTTCCATCGAATGCCCTATAACTGCGGGTGCGGCCGAGCGAACATCCGCAGTTATGGGGCATTCGATGAACGGCGGTGTCGCCGAGTGGGGTTACCCTTCGTGGATGGATGCCGTCGCGACCCCCACGCTGGCGACGGTGTATCGGCCCCGGCATCCGCTCAATCTGCGGCAGACGCTGTCGCCACTGAGCAGGGGGACCATGGATCCGTCCCATCGCTGGGATGGTCCGGCGCTCTGGCGGACGGTCAACACGACAGCGGGTGTCGCGACCCTGCACCTGGTGGATCGCGGCGGCGAGATCCACGCTACGGCCTGGGGTCCGGGCGCCGAGATCGCGATCGCCGGCGTGCCGGAGCTGTGTGGACAGGGGGATGACTGGAGCGGGCTCGACCTGTCCCCGCATCCATTCCTCGCCGAGGTGTTGCGAACCTCGCCGGGGCTTCGACTCCTCCGCACGAACAACGTGCTCGAGGCGCTTATTGCGGCGATTCTCGAACAGAAAGTGACCAACATCGAGGCTCGTCGCGCCTGGCGCTACCTGCTCACGAAGTACGGCACCGAGCCGCCGGGGCCAGCACCGCACGGCATGCGGGTGATCCCGAGTGCTGAGGCATGGCGGCGGATTCCGTCGTGGGAGTGGCACCGTGCCGGTGTCGGCCCGCAGCGCTCGGAGACCGCTGTGAAGGTCGCTTCCGTTGCCGCGTCCCTCGAACGAACGCTGGCTCTCGGTCGAGGGGGTATCGAGGTGGCGAAGAAGCTGCGCTCGCTGCCGGGTGTCGGGGTTTGGACCGCGGCCGAAACGACGCAACGCTCGCACGGCGATCCGGATTCACCGAGCGTGGGTGACTACCATCTGCCCGCCCTGGTGGGGTACGCGCTGGTCGGTAAGCCGGTCGATGATGACGGGATGCTCGAACTTCTCGCGCCCTATGCCGGGCACCGCCAGCGGGTCATGCGGCTGATCATGGCGAGCGGAGTTCGGAAGCCGATGCGCGGGCCGCGGATGACGATCCAGGATCATCGCGCGCATTGAGCCGTGCCAGGCCATGCTCGCGGCGCTTACGATCCGAAAATCCGCGGGAGCCGTGTGCGAAACCACACCACGCCGAACCCTCATACGGGCACCTTGGCTGTGGAGGTCGAACAGCGAAGCAGCAGGATGCGCGGCGGTTTCGGTAGCGTCGCTCGCGTGAATATGCTCCTGCGCACCCTGATTCTGATGCTGGTCAGCCGCCGCAAAAGTCCGCTCGGCCCGCACGATGTCGGTCGGCTGACCATGCGCGTGCTGCCGAACGACCTCGACCTGCTCGGGCACGTGAACAATGGCGTGTATTTCTCACTCATGGACCTCGGGCGAATGGATGCGGGCATCCGCACCGGTGCGTGGCAGAAGGTCGGGAAACTCGGCTGGTACCACGTTGCCGCAAACGAGACGCTGACCTTTCGCCGGTCACTGCGGCTCTGGCAGCGCTACACGCTGGAGACGCGGGTGATCGGCTACGACGAACGTGCGATGTATGTCGAGCAGCGCTTCGTGCTCGGAGGAGAGGTGTTTGTGCAGGGGATCGTCCGTGGTCGACTCGTCAAGCGGTCCGGTGGAACTGTCACCATGGCGGAATACGGCGAGGCGTTCGGTATCGACACCGCGGCCATGCCGGTTCCGGAGTGGATGAGCCGCTGGTCGGCGGATGTCGCCATGCCGCCCGCGAAGGCGTCGTATGTGAGCGACTGGCAGTGACCGGCTGGCGGTGACCGGCTGGCGGTGACCGGCTGGCGGTGACTGACCGACACCGACTGACTGGCGGTGACTGACCGACACCGACTGACCGACACCGACTGACCGACACCGACCGACCCAACCGACCGGCACCCGGCGATCGCTGGCATTCCCGATCTGCAGCAGCCGCGCTCAATAATCACTCAATCTCGCTAGCGCGGCCCGTACGGGAACACCCCATCCGGGTCGTATTTCGCTCGTACCGCCGCGAGGCGTGCGAAGGTCGCCGGTGGCCAGGACGCTTCGAATTTTTCCTGGGTGGCGAAGCGCTCGACGAAGTTCACCGTCGTTTCTGGCGCGAGCCACGGCGTCAGTGCGGTGATAATCGCTTCGCTCGCGCGCGGCAGAACGGTATCGAAGAGTGCGGGGTTCGGGACCCCCACGAGATTCAACGTGAACTGGGCGGAGCGGCCACCAACCGCGGAACCTCCCGCGACATCCTCACGGGTCGCCTCCCCGAGATGGCGCAGCTCGACCGCGACGAACGGCGCGGGCTCTCCGTTGCCGACGTGGTCGAGCAGCACAGTAGCCAACCCTGAGTCGGCAGAGGCCAGCATTCTGCCGAGCGTCCAGCCGGTCACGGGTTCGGTCGGATCGTTGTGGATCCTCGCGATCTCACCAGCGGGCATCTCGTCGAGGTCGTCGAGGTACACGGGTGCGGCAGCCCGAAGCGGCGAGGCGAGGCGCTCGCCGGTTGCGGCATCCCCCGGGTAGGCGAATCGAATGGTGAGCAGCGTGCGGCCGCGGATCGGCTCCGGAATGAATGGGAGATCCGGCATGCGGAGAATGGCGGCGCTCGTCGAGACGCTCGGGTCTGCCGTCGCGGTGTAGTCGATCCAGGCTCTGAAAGCGGTCGCGATATCGGGTGCGTCGTAGGTCAGCGATCCGCCGTACAGGGTCGGAAGTTCGACCAGCTCAACCCGGACCGAAGTCACCACGCCGAAGCCGCCCTTGCCCCCGCGTAGCGCCCAAAAGAGGTCCGGATTCGTCCCGCGGTTCGCGGAAATGAGTTGGCCGTCCGCTGTGACCACCTCGAAATCGCGAACGTAGTCGCTCGCGAACCCATGACTGCGCGCCAGCGGTCCGAGTCCGCCTCCCAACAGGAAGCCGATGGTGCCGACGGTCGGTGACGAGCCGACGATGGGAGCGAGGCCGAGTTGCGCGGCCTTCGCGACCACGGCGCCCCATTTCACGCCGGCCCCGATCGTCGCGACTCGAGTCGTCGGATCGATTGATATCCCGTCCAACCGGCGGGTCAGGATCAGCACGCCGTCGGCGATCAGTTCCTGTGATCCATGCCCGGTGGATTGGATGCGCACGGCCAGGCCGTTCGCCACCGCGAACTTCACCGCTTCGGCGACATCGTTCGGCGAGGCGGCGCCGACGGCGACCCGCGGTCTGTGGGTGAAATTCTGCATCCAGGGCGCGACTTCCTCGGCGAATCCCTCATCGTCGGGCGTGAGCACGGGGCCGGTAACGCGGGTTCGCAGCGCTTCGATATCCAGCATGGCTAGACGGTAGTGGGTGCCACCGACGCTAGCGTGAACAGCGCTAGCGTGAACATATGACACGGAAAACGGACCCAACGGACGACGAGAGCCGAAGGGCCGCCGGAGTCGCGATGAGGCGAGCCGTTCTCGGTGACGTCCACGTGGATGCGTCGAACGCGTCCATCACGCCGGAGACGGTCGACTTCCAGGACTTCATCACGCGTTACGCCTGGGGCGAGGTCTGGACTCGTCCTGGTCTCACCCGACGCGAGCGCAGCCTGGTTACTCTCTCGAGCCTCGTGACCGGCGGCCGCGAGCGAGAGATCGCGGCTCACGTGCGCGCCGCTTTGACCAATGGATTGTCCCGCGCCGAGGTCAGCGAGACAATCTTGCACACGGCAATCTATGCGGGAGTTCCCGCGGCCAGTGCCGGGTTCGCGATTGCCAGCGAAGTGTTTGCCGAACTGGACGCTGATGTCCAGGAAGAAAATCACCAGGGAGAGACAGATGGATAAGACCTACCCGAGTGCCGCGGATGCCGTGGCCGACATCGTCGACGGCTCAACGATGGCGGTGGGCGGCTTCGGTCTCGTCGGTGTCCCGATCGTGCTGATTAGAGCGCTCCTTGCCAAGGGCACGACAGATCTCCGTGTCGTCTCCAATAACTGCGGTATCGATGGTTGGGGTCTCGGCGAACTGCTCGCCGCGGGTCGCATCAGTCGGGTGACCGCGTCGTATATCGGCGAGAACCAGGATTTCGCGAGGCGTTATCTCGGTGGCGAGCTCGAGGTCGAGTTGACGCCGCAGGGGACGTTGGCCGAACGGATGCGTGCTGGAGGATCGGGAATACCGGCCTTCTACACGCCGAGTGGGGTTGGCACGATGGTCGCCGAGGGTGGTCTGCCGTGGCGGTACGGGCCGGGCGGCGAGGTCGTGGTGCAGTCTCCGAAGAAGGAGACCCGGATGTTCGGTTCGCTCGGCG
>JAODMY010000115.1 GCA_025465535.1 Glaciihabitans sp. | reverse complement strand
GTCCAATCCGCGCGCACTGGCCAACGAGTCCACTTATAGTCGTGGTCGCGCCGATTGGGGCATTGTCCCTCGCAGTTCAAGTTCGCCGACCCAGGACTTCCTGGCCGCAGCTAAGAGTTTCTGGTCGGTTTTCGACAGCTTGATGATGTTGCCGATGAGGTCGAAAGCCTGACCGATCATGGTGGGCAGGCCTTCGACGCCGACTGTGGAGGCTTGGTGGAGGATCTCGGCTGCAATGGCCGGGTCGACGTCGTCGAGTTTTAGTAGTGCGAGGATCTCGCGGGCGTCCTTCTGGCCCTTCTCCGAAAAGTGTCGGTCGAGGAGTGCTGCCATCTTGGTTGCGATGTGCGCTTCGAGCCGCAGAAGTGTCCACTTCTCGAACGAGAGCTCGTCGGGGTATTCGGCGAGGACCTCCACCTTCAGCCGCAGTTTGCCGCCGAGCTGGGACTCGTAAGGCAAGTAGATGTCGAGGTGCACGTTATCGATCGTTGCCCGGAGCTTTCGTCCCTGGTGGTTATTGCTGGGGGAGAGGTCGGTCATCAATTGCTCGAGTTTGTGACGACTCTCCTGCGAGGTGATGAGGTCGATATCGAGACTGATTTCCCCTCCGACGCGCACGAAGGTCGCCCACCCGCCGATGAGGATCGACGGCTCGAGGTCGTGACCGAGGCGGTCGACGAGCGCACGGATGACTCCGTTTTCGTCTTCATAGAGGTTAGGCACTGGTTCGCTGCTCCCAGTCGGCGTCAGCAAAGAGATTTGTCTTCAGTGCACGCGTGAACTCGGCCGCCTGCCATCCGGGGCTTGCCCACAGGTCTGCGTAGGTTTGCGCGAGGCTGGCATATCCGGAACGCCAGGTGCGTGCCGCCACCGGATCCTCGGTGAGGATGATCGCCTCGTCCCCGTCGGGGAAGTCAGCCTGAGACAGAGGGCGGGTGGTGTAGACAACGCGCCGGCCGAGATCGGCGACAGTGTTTCGCCCACCGAGGTAGTGCACGGCTGCGGTGCTGCCGCTCAGCGCATAGTCGACGTCGACGTCATCCAGAAACTCCTGAGCTGCGGGCAGGGTGGTTGAGACCATGGTGTCAGCGCGCAGGTTGCGGTGGGCGGCGAAGGCTTCGAGAAGCTTTTCCGGTGAGACGACGGTGAAGCCGCGCCGCGCATTGGAACGGACGGCACCGATATCAAGAAGTCGTCCCAGTGCCTGGTGGGTGGTGGATGGCGCCACGGAAGCGGCATCGGCAATATCGCCGATGCTGCCCCAGTCGCGCTGACCGTCTAGCGCGGCGTCGGCCAAAGTGCGCCAGACTATCTCCACGTTCTTCATTTCGCCATCATCGCAGGTTATATAAAAACATGGAAGTTCATATCCGTATTTATATGGATACTCGCGGTCGTGCTTTTGCCCACATTTTGCCCACAATTGTGGGCAAACGACCGAGAACGTATGCAGTCGTAGTCACCGAAAACCCTTGAATTTCCGCGGTTTTTAACCGGATACCGCAGTGACAAAAGGTCGTTTTTAGGGTTCGAGTCCCTCCAGGGGCACTTTGTAAAAGTGCTGATCAGTCAAGCCGCATTGTTTATGGGTTATTTGCACCTACTCTCGACCAACGCGTTCATCGCTATCACGCGCGGCGCTGTTCCTTCGGTTCGTTAGAAGATGGTGTGAAAAGCGAATAAGCCCGAGATCCCGAGCCCGCGAGATCGACGAGCGACGCCAATAAATCCGCTAAGGTACGTGCAGCTCGACAGTCAACGACGCATTTGCTAAGGGGTGTGAGTTGCGCGGCGGTCAAGCCTCTGTGAGCAAAGGTGAACCATACAATTGCGGCGTGACAGCGACGTGTGATGGTCCGACGGGCGACCGAAACTGAGCCGGCTCGGGTCGGCGAAATACTGAGGAATCGACACACGTTAGAGGGTGCTTTCCGCCAGCCTGGCGGACCTGCCAATAGGTCGAGGTCCCCACTCGCGTGGGCTTGGAGCTGCAGTTTTGCAACGCTGCAATTCCGTTGCTATAGTTTGCAACGTTGCAAAATTGTTCGGCGAAGTCGCCGAAACCAGATTCCATCTCGATCAAAGAAGATAGGAAGGATCCATGAAAATCCACATTTCCAACGACGGGGACCTCACAGCTCCCCGTCGACGTCGGCGCCACACTCGCAAGCTAGCCACCCTCGCAGTGGCAGCGGTAATCGCTGTCGCACTTGCCGCGTGTAGCAGCGGTGGATCCACCTCGACTACCGCCGCCACAGGCAAGCCCGCGGCGAAGGGGTGTACCGCGGGAGCAACGGTGCTCACGTTCTGGGGCTGGCCGGCCGGATACAACCTTGCGGTCGACGCGTTCAATAAGACCCACCCCGACGTCTGCGTGAAGCTCGAAAACGCCGGCGCCTCGACCGCCGAATACGTCAAGCTCAACGACGCCCTCAAGGCGGGCAGTGGCGCGCCCGACGTCGCGACAATCGAATACTTCGAGCTTCCGTCGTTCGAAATCACCAAAAGCCTTGTCGACCTGTCCGCGTACGGCGTGAGCTCGGCGAAGTCAACCGAGGCTCCCGTTACCTGGTCACAGGTTACTCAGGGCAAAGCGATCTACGCCATGCCCGTAGATCTGGGCCCCCTCGCCCTCTTCTACAACTCCAAGGAGGTTGCGAGCGCCGGTTTGAGCGTCCCGAGCACCTGGGATGAATTCGCTACGGACGCCGCAAAATTGCACTCGAAGAACCCGGCCGACGCAATCACCAATTTCGATCCCGAGAGCACCCAGGATGTGCTTGCGCTGATGCAGGAATACAACGCCTTCCCGTTCACCTACACGGGCGGAGACAAGATCGGCATCCACTTCACCGACAAATCCGAAATGGCGTTCGCCAACTACTGGCAGTCGTTGATCAACTCGAAAGAGGTAACGACGGCGGCCGACTTCTCGCCCGCCCAGTGGGCCAACCTCGATAGTGGTGCAAACGCAGCACGCCTGAGCCCGGCCTGGGGTCCGGTTGGTATGCAGCTGAGCATCAAGAAAACAATCGGCGACTGGACGACGGCGCAGATGCCACAGGTCACCGCCGGAAGCAATCTCTCGGGTAACTGGGGTGGCTCGACCCTCGCGGTAGTCAAGGGCACGAAGCACGCCAAACAGGCTGCCGAATTCGTGAAGTGGTTCGGAGGATCGGCTGCATCGTGGAACGTCCTGAGCGGCCCGGTCGCGGGGGCCTTCCCGGGCTACGTCCCGCTGCTGAACTCGTCGAGCTTCCAGGCTCGGACCCTGAAGATTACCGGCACCACGACACCCAACACCGTGTTCGCCAAGGCCGCCCAAAACATGGTCGACCCCCAGTGGCCACCGATCATGACGGCAGCGCTGACCCAGTGGACCTCGACCTTCGCCGGAGTGACGAAGGGTACCGAGACGCTTCCGCAGGCATTCGCGACCTATCAGAAGCAGCTCGTCAGTTACGCCAAGTCGCAAGGATTCACTGTCACGACCAACTGAGAATTGCCGAAGGGCAACGATCAGGGAGTGCCTCCGGGATTTTGCAATTCTCGGAGGCCCTCCGCCTCTTGACAAGGAACGTCCCCGACATTGAAAGGATGCGTGCCAGACATGGCCGATCAAATCGTGCGACCGGTGCCACAGGTCGCTAGCCGCCTGACGCGCTCGTCGCCACGCCGCTCCAGGATGAGTCAGTGGCCCGGGGCCGTCTTCATCGCTCCGCACATGCTCATGCTTGGCCTGTTCATGCTGGTTCCCACGGTGTACGCCGTGTACACGAGCTTGTTCACATCCCGATTAGTTGGCGGCACTCAGTTCTCCGGCCTCGCCAACTACGGCGTGGTGATGCAATCGGCGGCATTCTGGGACGGAGTAGTGCGAGTCCTCCTGTTCGGCGTCATCCAGGTCCCCGTCACGATCGCGATCGCCTTCTTCTTTGCGGCCATCTTCGATGCGGGGGTCGTGCGCTTCAGCCGATTCTTCCGCACTGTCTTCTTTGTCCCGTTCGCGGTTCCGGGCGTCGTGGCATCGGTGATGTGGTCGTTCCTGTTGCTTCCCGGATTCGGCCCGTACTCGCAATTCGCCCAGGCCATCGGACTGGGGAAGGTCGACTTTTTCTCGAGCCAACTAATACTGCCGACAATCATTCTCATCGTGATCTGGGAGTGGACCGGATACAACATGACGATCCTCTTCACGTCACTTAAGTCGATACCACGAGAGGTCACCGAAGCTGCAGTCATGGAGGGAGCTTCGCTCTGGCGGATCATCCTTCGCATCAAACTGCCGATGGTGATGCCCTCTATCGTGATGCTCACGTTCCTCAACACTGTCGGCGCGTTCCAGCTCTTTACTGAGCCTTCAATCCTTGCCGCGTTCCAGCCGCAGGCGATCTCATTCGGATTCACACCATCGCTCTTTGTCTACAACACAGCTGTTGGCAGTAGCGAGTACAACCTGGGCGCCGCTGCTGCTGTCGTACTAGCGCTCATCATCGGGGTCATCTCAGTCGGCGGATTCCTGCTGCGCCGCCGGAACGGAGAGTTCAAATGAGCCGACGCACCAAGGCATCCGCCGTTGACCTGGTACCCGCGCGTTTGTATGGCCTGCGCAAAAGCACCACGGTTGTCCTGACAATCATCAGCTCGCTGTTCGCGGTATTCGTGCTCGCGCCCCTGGTCTGGCTGTTGATCAACGCGACCAAAGACCAGGCGGATGTCTATGGCAGCTTCGGGTTCTGGTTCGCCGGGCCGTTCCGCCTGTTCCAGAACCTCGCGGGTCTCGGCCAGGACATCAGCGGGGCAGGCATTTTCGTCAACTGGCTGGGGAACACCCTGCTGTACGCCGTCGTGGGCGCGATCGGCGCCACGATACTTTCCGCGCTTGCTGGTTATGGCTTCGCAAGATTCCAATTCCGCGGGGCGAACGCTCTCTTCTTCCTTGTGATGGCAACCCTGCTGGTCCCGATTACCTCGCTCGCGCTTCCCCTTTTCCTCGTTTACGCAAAGGTTGGCCTCGTCAATTCCATCTGGGGCATGATCCTGCCGAGCATGGTCTCGGTCGTTGGGATCTACCTGATGCGAACCTACATCGAGGCTTCCGTGCCGAAGGAACTGATCGAGGCCGCGAGGATCGACGGCGCGAGCGAGTTGCGCATCTTCATCCGAATTGCCCTGCCGCTGAGCGTTCCAGGCCTCATGACCGTGCTGCTGCTGACGGTAGTCGCCGTGTGGAACAACTATTTCCTACCTCTGATCATCTTCAGCAAGAACGGTCTATATCCGCTGACGGTCGGACTTGCCTCGCTTTCTCAGGCGGCTGAAACAGGGTCGAAGGCCGACCTGGTACCTGTGCTGATCACCGGTGGCCTCGTGACAGTACTGCCGCTCATCGCGCTCTTCCTCGTCCTCGAGCGTTACTTCAGGGCAGGTGCCCTGCAGGGCAGCCTCACGGGCTGAGCCATCGGTACTCAACCCACACCTCATCATCGACATCAAATTGGAGAACTCATGACATCCGTGCGCCCCGAATATCCTCGACCCCACTTCGACCGTTCGCACTCGTGGTCGAGCCTGAACGGGCAGTGGGATTTCCATCGCGATCCAGAGGGCAATGAGTCGTCAGCTGATCTCGCTGCGGGACAGTCGGAATGGTCGGAGCAGATTGTCGTGCCGTTCGCCTGGGAGACCGGAGCATCGGGCGTTGGTGTCAATTGGCTCGCGTGCGGCTGGTACCGCCGCAGCCTGGCCGTTCCCGCCGAGTGGGCTGGCCAACGAGTCGTCGCGCATTTCGGGGCAGTCCATCACGCTGCGACGGTCTGGGTGAACGGGATGCCTGTCGGCGAGCATGAGGGCGGATACACGCCGTTCGAACTCGACATCACCGATGCGCTGGATGGTGCGTTGACCGGCAGCATCCTCGTGCGGGTGTCCGCGCCCCTCGACAAGCGGTACATAGTTCATGGAAAGCAGCGAAGCATTCCCCGCGACGACTACGACAACTGCGCATTCACGCCCAGCAGCGGTATCTGGCAGTCGGTGTGGCTTGAGGCGCGGCCTGCGACCTACATTGCGGGCGTTCGACTGGATGCCGTCGCCGGTCTCGATGCCATCGAAGCCCGCATTGACCTGGCTGGCACCCACTCGGGCGAAGCCCAGCTGCGGGTGACTGTCGAGGGCGAACCGAGCGTGGAGGTCAACGTCACCGGGAGCACCGCCGTTCTCACGCTACCGATCTCGACGCCAAAGATGTGGAGCCCGCAGAACCCACACCTCTATTTCGTGACGGTCGTTGCTAGTTCGCCAGACGGTGTCGACACCGTGACCGCGTACACCGGTCTGCGTTCGATTGATATCGAGGACGAAAAGCTCATCCTGAACGGCGAACGCCTCTATGTGCGCGGGGTCCTCGACCAGGGTTACTGGCCACGTTCCGGCATCACCGCCGCGACCGACGACGACTTTGTGACCGACATCGAGCTAGCCCGTGAGGCCGGGTTCACGGTCATCCGCAAGCACCTCAAACTCGAAGATCCGCGATTCCTTTATCACGCTGACAGGCTCGGGATGCTGGTCTGGGCAGAACCCGCGAGCACCGGTCGGTTCTCGCCCGAGGCGGCCGTGCGATTCGAGGCGCAGATCGAGCCCATGGTGCGCCGAGACGCGAACCACCCGAGCATCGTGATGTGGGGGCTCTACAACGAGGAGTGGGGTCTCGACTGGGATGTCATCAACGACCCGGCGAAGCAGGCGGTTGTCCGTCGCGCATTTGAGCTGCTCAAGTCACTCGATCCGACCCGGCCCGCGGTCGACAACTCCGGCTGGTCGCACGTCGAAACCGACGTCGTCGACTGGCACATCTACGACGAAACACCGGCGGGGTGGGCGGCCAAGGTGCGCAACCTCTTGGCCGAGGGCAACAACACGTTCCCGGTGGGGATCGGCCCTGGCATCGTCGTGGACAAGCCGGTCATGGCCGTCGGCGTGCAAGCAGCGGACACCAAACCCAATCTCAATAGTGAGTTCGGCGGCGGATTCACGAGCGTCGAACGTGGCTGGAACCAGCGTTGGCAAACGCTCGAGCTGCGCCGCTACGACCGTCTTTCCGGCTACGTCTGGACCGAGCTCTACGATGTCGAACACGAGATGGCCGGCCTGTACGACGCCGAACGTGCCCTAAAAGACTCGGGCGGCAGCATTGCGGCGGACACCAATACCGAGACCGTCATCATCCCGGGAATTGAGCCGCTGGCACCGGGGAAGGATGTCGTGGCGTCCTCGTCGGGCACCGTCGATTTCGAGGTGCGCATTTCGCATCACGGATCGCAGCCCATCGCGGGGGACGTCTCGGCGGCGTGGGGTGTTCCACTGGGGCAATTGAGCGATGAGCAGGCTTTGGAGCTGGCGAGCGAAGCAAGCTTCGTCGGCATCGCGTCGGCCCGTCCGTACGTTCTCGGCGAACCGGTGCAGGTCTCGGTCACCCTGCCCGAGGGTATCTCGGCTGCCCGGCTGCACATTGCTCTGATCTCCGGAGGCAGGACTGTCGCCATCACAGCGGTGGACGTGGTGCGCTAGGCTTTGCAACGTTGAAATTTGCTGCGTGAGAATCACTGAGACACACCAGGAGGTAGTCGATTGGCTGCCCGTTTGCGTGATGTAGCTGAACGAGCGGGGGTTTCGATCCGCACGGTCTCAAACGTTGTCAACGGCTATGCAACCGTCTCCCGTCAGAAACGAGAGCGGGTAGAGGCTGCGGTCAGTGAGCTCGGCTATCGGCCGAACGTCATTGCGCGCAGCCTCAAGCACGGTCGCAGCGGTCTTATCGCGCTCATGGTTCCCGAGCTCGATGTCGCCTACTTTGCCGAACTCGCGCGAGCCGTCGTCACGACTGCTCGCGAGTACGGCTACACCGTTGTGGTCGACCAGACCGACGGGGAGCCCGATCGCGAGCGTGAGCTGATTATGCGTGACGGCAGCGCCAACTTGTTTGACGGCGTCATTCTCAGCCCGCTCGCGATGTCGCAGACCGACCTTGCCGAGCGTGATGCCACGAGCCCGCTAGTCCTGCTGGGGGAGCGCATCGTCGACAGCGGATACGACCACGTCGCGATTGACAATGTTGCCGCGGCGCAGCTGGCGACAAACCATCTCATAGAGCTGGGACGCACTCGCATCGCCGCGATCGGCGACCAGCCATACGAGACGGGCGAGACGGCTCAGCTGCGTACGCGCGGCTACGAACAGGCCCATCAGCAGCATGGGCGGGAAGTCGATCGTTCACTGGTCGTCCCGACGCGTCAGTTCCACTTTGCCGACGGCACGGAAGCCATGGAGCAGTTGTTGAAACGTCCTGGCGGACCACCGGATGCGGTGTTCTGCTACAACGACCTGCTTGCACTCGGCGCCATTCGGGTACTGCTCGCCGCCGGCTTGCGCGTGCCAGAGGATGTCGCTGTCGTCGGCTTCGACGACATCGAGGCAGGACGTTACAACACCCCTTCGCTTACCACGGTGGCGCCGGACAAGCGGGCAATTGCGCGCCTCGCGGTCGAGCGCCTGGTCGCGCGGCTCGGTGGAGAAGTCGATGATGCCCCGGTCGAGCTCTGGGCAGACTACGAACTCATCGTGCGTGAAAGCACCGTGGGACGCTAGCAAAGGAGGCGGGTGGCGGGACGCAGTTGCGCCCCGCCACCCAGTTCGTCACTCTATGCCGCGACCTTCCATTGCTGCGTAGAGAGCGGTCCCCGCTAGCTCACATTGTCGGTGAACTCGACGTCCTTCGTCTCCTTGCTGATGAGCAGGGCGATGAGCGTGATCACGGCAGTGGCGCTCAGGTAGATGCCGACCCAGACCGTGCTGCCCTGGGCCAGCGACCACAATCCCACTGCGATCGACGGAGCGAGGGCCGCGCCGAGCACGCTTGCGAGGTTGTAGCTGATCGCCGATCCGGTGTACCTCACGTTCGTGGGGAACAGTTCGGGCAGTTCGGCTCCCATGGGGCCGAAGGTGAGACCCATGAGTGTGAATCCGACGATCAGGAGCGCCATCGTGCCAACGACTCCGCCCGCGAAGAGCGGCACGAAGAGCAGACCGAACACGATGATGCCGACCGTCACCCAGATCAGCGTCTTTCGACGGCCGAACTTCTCGGCGAGCGGGCCAGCGACGAGGGTGAAGATTCCGAAGAAGACGACACCGATGATGAGCATGATGAGGAAGTTGTCGCGCGTAAAGCCCAGTCCTGGAACGAACGACGCCGCGGCGAACGGCTTGCCGGCCTTCGCGGCTGCCGCGGCCGCGGCCTTGGCCGTCGCGGGCGTGGTGCCGTAGGTGAGCGTGAAAGCGGTCATCAGGTAGAACAGCACGTAGGTCGCGAGCATGATAAAGGTGCCAAGGATGAGCGGGCGCCAGCTGGTCTTGAACACGCGAGCGACCGGGAGCTTGGCAACCTCACCTGAGGCGACGACCTTCTGGAATGCGGGGGTCTCGACGAGCTTGAGCCGCACGTAGAGGCCGATGATGACGAGCACCGCGCTCAGCAGGAACGGGACGCGCCAGCCCCACGCCGCGAACGCACTCGCGGGGAAGCTCAGGCTCAGGATGAGGAACAGCACGTTCGCGATGATGAAGCCGATGGGTGCACCGAGCTGGGGGAACGTGCCGTAGATCGCGCGCTTGCCTGCCGGTGCGTTCTCGGTCGCGAGCAGTGCTGCACCGCTCCACTCCCCGCCAAGACCGAGGCCCTGGCAGAAGCGCAGGACGACGAGCAGGAACGGCGCGAAGAACTGCCAGCCAGGGGTGAGCGCGGTGGGGATGCATCCGATCAGGACCGTTGCGAGGCCCATCACCAGCAGGGACGCGACGAGCGTGCCCTTCCTGCCGATTCGGTCTCCGAAATGCCCGAAAATGATGGATCCGATCGGGCGCGCGATGAACGCGACGCCGAAGACGGCGAAGGATGCGAGAAGCGCCGTGGTCGGGTTCGCATTCGCGAAGAAGAGGGAGGGAAAGACGAGGACCGCGGCCGTCGCGTAGACGTAGAAGTCGTAGAACTCGATGGATGTACCGATGAGGCTGGCCAGGATGACGCGACCGCGGGTGTTCGCGGGCGCAGGCGTCGCCTCGATTGTTGCTGCTGACATGAAGGAATACTCCGTGGGAAGGATCCGTGGAACGGATCGAAGATGGCACGGCTGAGCAGGGCGCGATTGGCGTCACGAGTCACGGGGCGTGGTGAAGAAAGTGATTGCCGCTTATGGCGGCTCTACCTACCGTATTCGCCCGAGAGCGTAGGACCAATTCGGGGAGGTCGTGGGAGACCTCGCCACCCCTCATTCGGCTCAACTCAGGGTTCATCACCACGCCCGGGGCCGCCGCGCACAGCATCGTGATCGGTGAAAGACAGCAGGGCCAGACGCAATCGCCTGGCCCTGCTTGCCTACTCGGTGTGACTTACTTGCTGTCGCCGTCGTGGTCCTTGTCGGCTCCGGCAGCTGCAGCGGCAGCCGCAGCTGCAGGGGCCACGGGGTTCGCAGCCGGAGTGGGTGCACCCGCAGCTGCAGGAACGGCGGGGTTCGCTGCCGCAGCCTGGCGGGGCGGCGGGGTATAGGGGGTATAGACCGGACGGGCACCGATTGACGAGATTGACATGGTGATCTCCTAAAGTTGGCCAGAATTTCTAGCTCCTCACCGTGATCAATCGGCCGTCCGAGGTAATTCGGTTAGCCCAGAAACCTTCTGGTCCTTACAGAATCCATGCAGGCAAAGAAGCCGACAGGGCCGTCACATTCCAGACGTCCCCGAACTCACCCGCGGAAGAGGCTACGGCGGTTAATTCGTCGCGCTTTTGCCCACCGTTGCCCACAGGTGTGGGCAAACGAGTCGATTTTGTTCAATCACATGTTTGTGATGACGCTGAGAATCGGCAGATCAATCTGCTTGAGTTAGCTCCTGATGCCGCGCAGGATCGGAGCATGACTGGAATCAGTCCGGCGTGATGGGCGAGGAAATTCCTTTTCTGCGACAACCTCACCTTCACCACCAGATCGGCCTCGCGTAATGCGGCAACCCTCTACCCCAGGGACATGCCATTGCGGATCGCGGCCGACGGGTGCGCGGTAGCAGCGCCGCAGCCTGGCCATCCGCCAACGGGCGTTTCCGGATCGCACAGAACATCTTGCGGGAGGGGCCGTGCTCAAGAAAGAACGCCAGTGACGCCGGCAACAAATCGGCGGCCTAAGACCCTGGTCGGTTCACGCGTTGGCGGCGACCGCGTTGGTCGAGCGTGTAAAAAGCCTGTAAAAAGCGTGTAACCGACATGTAAAAGGCTTGTAACCGGTGTGTAAACCCGTCGTGCAAAAGCCGCACTCGCGATGGCCGGCGATCCACTGGAGGTGGTCTTCCAACACTCGAGGGAATCGACTGAAAAATGCGCGAATCAGAACCCGGTTTCCACTCGTCCGCGGACGGGGAAGTTGGCGGGAAGCGCGCGATCAATCGTCGTCGAGGGCGCAACAATGTATGTGTTGATTTGAATGCGAGCGTCCAACCGAAGTGCCGACCAGAGCCGCTTTTGTCGATGATTCCGGCTTAAAGCGCGGCAGCTGCGCAGCCGCCCCTGAAGCGAGACGGCCGTGATGATGCCAAAAAGAGCCCTGCTCAATAGCTATTTCCTTGAACAAGATGGGGATCCGCGCTCAAGGGCCTTCGGAACGGGGTGGGCGCGAACAGCTAGCGCTGTCTGTCGTCGAAAGCGGGAGCCATTATCGAGACAGCTGCGGTCGAGGGCGCCGATCCACACAGATCCGCACTTAACGCATGCGTCTGTTACTGTTCCGAGAAGTCGCTGCCCCATCGCTGGGCTCGGTTCTGACCAGCGATGAGATCGGAAGAGGTGAGAGCGAACATGACGGAAAAGCCGGTGCTGGAATGGCCGATCAGCCGCCTCTCGCGTGCCATCCGCGACAAGGAGATTTCGCCCGTCGAGGTCACCGAGCTCGTCCTCGCGCGGATCGAGGAAGCGAACCCCGTGCTCAACGCCTATATCACGGTCCTGACTGATGAGGCGCGAGCGAGCGCTGCCACGTGCGAGCGCGAGATCGTCGCTGGATCGTGGCGCGGCCCGCTTCACGGAATTCCCCTTGGCCTCAAGGACGTCATCGACACTCGCGGGGCGAGGACGACCATGGGAGCGGCCCACTACCTGGACTACGTGCCCGCGGCAAACTCAGCGGTGGCGGATCTTCTCGTGAACGCCGGTGCCGTGATCGTCGGGAAGCACAATACGCACCAGTTCGCGTACGGCCCGACGGGCGATCGCTCCCACTTCGGTCCCGTGAAAAATCCGCGAAACATATCGAAGATGACGGGTGGCTCAAGCAGCGGATCAGCCGCCGCTGTGGCTGCCGGTCTCTGTTTTGGCGCAGTCGGTACGGACACCGGCGGTTCGATACGGATCCCCTCAGCCGCGTGCGGAATCGTCGGGATGAAGCCTACTTTCGGACGGGTGAGCACGGTCGGCGTCTACCCCTTGAGCCCCAGCCTTGACCACGTCGGGCCGCTGTCGAGGACGGTCGAGGACAACGCCCTCCTTTTGAACGTGCTGTCGGGGTACGACAGCCGGGACTCGCACTCCGTTCCCTCTGCGCCCGAGGATTTCACGCGGCTACTCGGCAAGAGCATCAAGGGGTGCGTCATCGGCGTGCCATCCTCGTACTTCTTCGAGCGGGTGGATCCGGACGTGGCTGCGAGAGTGCACCTCGCTCTTCGCGTGTACGAGAGCCTCGGGGCGACGCTGCGCCCGATTGAGATTCCTGGAATCGAAGATATCTTTTTGGCCCACCAGAGGGTCATCCGATACGAGTCTTTCGCGCAGCACATGTCAATGCTGAGGGACTTCCCCGAGCAATACGACGAGGAAGTCCGGGCCCGGCTGCGCGCTGGTGAGCTGCTGAAGACGACCGACTACCTTGAGGCACGTCGGGTAGGCACGACCGCTGCCACGGTGTTCAGCCAGGTGCTCGGGGAGGTCGATGTCATCGCGACTCCGACGCTGTCTGTCTATCCGCAGGATCTCCAGCAGAGAGACGTGATCGTCGACGGAGGGCTTACTTCCGTCAGGGATGCGATGACCCGGTTCACCGGGTTTGCGAACCTGACCGGCTTCCCGGCCATGTCGATTCCGTGCGGATGGTCGAACACCGGCTTGCCGGTCGGACTTCAACTGATGGGGCGCGCGCAGGGAGAAGCCGAGCTCTACCGCTTTGCATACGCGTTTGAGCAAGAAGGCATGGCGCTAGAGGGCGCTGGTCTGGATAGTGAGATGGAGATTATCGGATGCTGAGAGTTCCGGATGCGAACGAGGTGCATGCTCTCGGGGAGCAGCTTGGATTCGACTTCACGATGCCGGAAACCGAGCTCGTGCGGGAACGAATCGTCCTCAAGTTGGCCGAGGTGCACCGGTTCTACGACGCGCACTTCCCAGAGGAGGAGGCGCCCGCCCGAAGCAGGGGGGCGAGCTACCGGCCATCCGTCGAAGAGGATCCCCTGAATGCCTTTATTAGCAAGTTTCGAATCGAGGGCGCAGAATCCGGGCCGCTTTCGGGAAAGACCGTGGCGCTCAAGGACAACATCGCCGTCGCCGGAGTGCCCCTGACACTCGGCTCCCACTTCATGGACGGATACATCGCGGATGTCGATGCGACCGTCGTCACGCGTTTGCTCGATCAGGGTGCGACCGTCATCGGCAAGCTGAACATGGACGATCTCGCGAGCGGGGGAGGGCTGCTCGGTGCGGGTGACTACGGTCGGACGTTGAACCCGCACGGTGCCGAGTTCGTTTCCGGTGGATCGTCAACCGGGGCAGGTGCAGCCGTCGGTGGGGGCTACGTCGACATCGCCATCGGTGGGGATCAGGGCGGTTCCGTTCGAAACCCCGCGAGCTACTGTGGCATCGTCGGATTGAAGCCGACGTTCGGACTCGTTCCGCATACGGGCGCGATCGGTGCAGACCCGAGTCTCGACCATCTCGGCCCGATGACCCGTCGGGTGGAGGACACCGCGCTGACTCTGCAGTGCATCGCTGGCCCGGACGGCAGCGATCCACGCCAAGCGGCGATCCCGTCCATCCCCGACTACATGGCGGCGCTCGATCGCGGTGTCGCGGGATTGCGGATCGGGATCCTCGATGAAGGATTCGGCTACCCAGGCATGGACGACGAAGTGAGCCAATCGGTCCTGGCTGCCGTCGACGTGCTGCAGGCGGCTGGTGCGGTGGTGACGAGGATCTCCGTTCCTGCCCACACCGAGGCCTACGTTCCGGCATCGATAATCATGGCCGAAGGGACGCGGTACTACTTTGACTCCAATCTGGGCGGCACGAGCGCCGAGACGCATTACCCGATCTCACTGATCACCGCGTTCGGCCGTTTCAAACAGGCGGCTGGATACGAGCTTCCGCTGAGCTCCAAGCTGAATGCGACATTTGCCGAATATCTGCATGTGAGGTATCACGGGCGGTTCTATGCGAAAGCCCAGAACGCGCGGGGTGCGATCAGGCGCGCATACGATTCCGCTTTCTCCGAGGTGGATCTTCTCGTCTGCCCCACGAAGCCGACCACGGCACCTCGATACGTCGAGCCCGAGAACTACGTCAGTGACATGGAGAACTATCTCTCGCGCGGCGAACCCGGGAACGCGGCGTTCTCGCGCAACACGGCACCTTTCAACTACACCGGGCATCCCGCGATCAGTGTGCCGTCCGGCACCGTGAACGGCTTGCCAGTTGGGATGCAGATCGTGGGGAGGCGGTTCGAAGACGACGTCGTTCTTCGAGCGGCATATGCGTATCAGGAATCGGGCGGATTCAGGTCCGAAGGAGGGCAATCATGACGAAGCGAATTCTCGTGGCGTACGGCATCGACGTCGATGCCGTGGCTGGCTGGCTTGGTTCGTACGAAGGCGAAGATTCGCCGGCGGACATCTCGCGCGGACTCTTTGCCGGTGAGGTTGGCATCCCCAGGATCTTGAGTCTCCTGCGCAAGTACAGCATCACGGCGTCCTGGTTCATTCCGGGCCACTCGATCGAAACCTTTCCGGAGCAGGTGCGGATGATCGCAGCCGACGGTCATGAGATAGGAATACATGGCTATTCGCACGAGAACCCGCTCCTTATGAGCAGTGTCCAGGAAGAAGCGGTCCTCGCGAAGTCCATTTCGCTCATCGAAGAAATCTCCGGCAAGCGCCCCACCGGCTACGTGGCCCCATGGTGGGAACTCTCGAGCCGGACGATCCAACTGCTCCTGGACCACGGTGTGAAGTACGACCACAGCCTCATGCACGACGACTTCACACCGTACCGGGTGCGTGCCGACGACTCATGGACGAAGATCGACTATTCGCAGCCGGCGGAGTCCTGGATGAAGCCACTCGTTCGCGGGCAGGAGACGAGCTTGATCGAGATCCCGGCCAATTGGTATCTCGACGATCTGCCGCCGATGATGTTCATCAAGAACGCGCCGAACAGTCACGGTTTCGTGAACCCGCGGGATATCGAAGCTCTGTGGCGCGATCAATTCGAATGGGTCTACCGCGAACACGATTACGCGATTTTTCCCATGTCGATCCATCCAGACGTGAGCGGGCGCCCTCAAGTGCTTTTGATGCATGAGCGACTCATCGAGTTCATCAACGGTCACAAGGGCGTCGAATGGGTCACATTCGATCAGATCGCTGACGACTTCGCCTCACGTCCAGCTCGCGTCGAGTCGAAGGGCCCGAGGAGTTGAGCGCCGTGAATACGCCGAAACGGTTCGGCATGCTCACGCCGTCCTCGAACACTCTGCTCGAGCCCGTGTGCTCGAGGATGCTGAGCGGAGTAAGCGAAGCGGACTCCTATTTCTCACGTTTCCGCGTGACCCACATCTCGCTCGACGAGAGTTCCCTGCGGCAATTCGACTTCGACCCGATGCTCCGCGCGGCCGAGTTGCTGGCCGACGCCGAGGTAGACGTCATCGCCTGGAACGGAGCGTCGGGGAGTTGGATGGGCGCAGACGTCGATCGCGAACTCTGCGACGCGATCACCGCGAACACAGGCATCCCGGCAACGACCGCCACTCTCGCCATGTTGGACGCGTTGGAGGCGATGGACGTGGCCTCTTGTCACCTCGTCACGCCGTACGCCCCGGAGATGAATGAACTGATCGTCGAGCAATATCGCCTCGCCGGAGTCACCGCGGTCAACGTCGAAGGCTGTTCGCTGACGATCAACAGGGACATTGGGTCGGTCAGCCTGGAGACCATCGAGGCGATGTTCGCGCGAGTCACTGCCGCACCCGCGGACGCGATCTGTGTGCCGTGCACCAACTTTCCCGTGATCAACCACATCGAATACCTGGAGCAGAAATACGGACGCATCATCTGCGATTCGATCGCGGCCGTCGTGTGGAAATCGATGAAACTGACCGGCGTGGATCCACGTTCCGTGCACGGGTGGGGACAGCTTTTCCAATTGGGCGCAGTCCTTTCTGCAGAGGTCGCGAAGTGAACGTCGACGACGGGAAAGTGAGCGTCGACGACCAGAACGTTCATGACCAGAGCGGCGATGGGCAGGACGAAGATGAGCAGATCGCCGACGTAAAGCTCCCTGCAGGCATGAAAGAGGACAGGATCGGCGGCCTCCTCAGCATTGCGGTCGGCATCGGCTCACTGGTCGAGGCGGTCATCCTCTATCCCTACCGCCTCAACTCGGTCTCCGGCGATTTCGTCATGCCCGGCGTTGTCGGAGTACTACTCATCGTGCTTGGGTTGCTTCTCGTGTTCGTGGTGAAGACGCCCCACTACAACGTAGAGCGAACCCATCGTCGGGCGCGGCTCCAGATGCTGGGAACGATCGCCCTTCTCTTCGGGTACTGGTACGCGATAACCGAACTCGGCTACGTCATCGGCACGCTTCTGGCGTCGTTCGGCCTGTTCAAGGTAGTCAGCGGTTACGGCTGGATTCGGGCGGCTGCCTACGCGGGCATCATCACGGTCGTGCTGTACGTGGTGTTGATCCGGCTCCTCAACATTGCGCTGCCAACCGGCATCTTCAATATCTGACGAAAGGAAGGGATGAATCATGGGCACTTTTAGCATGCTGCTCGACGGCTTCGCGCACGCGCTGACTCCGATGACGTTGTTGATGGCTCTCGTCGGTGTGTTGATCGGGTCACTCGCGGGAATGATGCCGGGAATCGGTCCTACACCGGCAATTGCAATCCTCATGCCGTTCACTACCGTGCTCGGGCCCGTGCAGGGAATCGTCATGTTGGCGGCCATCTACTACGGCGCGATCTACGGAGGATCGACCACGGCGATCCTGCTGAACATCCCGGCGGAACTTCAAGCGGTCCCCGTCACGCTGGACGGCTATCCACTTGCGAAGCAGGGCAGAGGCGGACCTGCGCTGGGGATCGCGGCGATCTCGTCGTTCGTCGCCGGCGTGATGGGGGTCCTGGGTCTGATCTTCTTCGCTCCCCTTCTAGCCCAGCAGGCGCTCAAGTTCGGACCACCGGAGTACTTCGCACTCATGATCCTGACCCTGACGGTGATCGTGAACCTTTCGGGGGTCTCCGTCATCAAGGGTCTGGTCATGGGCTTGGCCGGCTATCTCGTCTCCATGGTCGGTGTTGGTCCATCCAGCGGACACGCACGTTTCACGTTCGGCATCCCGTCGCTGTCGGCCGGTATCGAAATGGTGAGCGTCATCATCGGGCTGTTCGCGATCTCCGAAGTCATCAGCGGTCTCGGTTCGCGCGCTCCCGTGACCGCCGCGGTGAAGATCGGCCGTGTCTATCCGACGAAAGCGGATCTGAAGCTCACCGCTCCGACGATGGTGCGCAGCGGCCTCATCGGGTTCTTCCTCGGTCTCTTGCCCGGCGCTTCACCGGCGGTCTCCGCCTTCATCGCGTATGACGCGGAGAAAAGGATCTCAAAGACTCCGGAGATCTTCGGAAAGGGCGCGCTCCAAGGTGTGGCGGCCCCGGAAGCCGCGGGAAATGCGACGGCTTCGTCGGGCTTCATTCCCCTGTTCACCCTGGGGATCCCGAGCTCGCCACCCCTGGCGATTCTGCTCGCGGGGTTGATGATCTACGGGCTGCAGCCGGGACCCGACCTTTTCAAGAACAGTGGAAGCTTCGTCTGGGCAGTCATCGCGAGCATGTTCATCGGCAACGTCATGCTGGTTGTCCTGCATCTGCCCCTTGTCGGCATCTGGGTGAAGCTGACGCAGATTCCGCTCAGGGTGCTCAAGCCGGTGGTCCTCATCCTGTGCGTAGTCGGGGTCTACACGGTACGCAACAGCATGTTCGATATTCTCGTCGCCCTCATTTTCGGTGTGATCGGTTACTTCTTGCGGAAGTATCACTGGCCACTGGTTCCGTTCATCCTGTGCTTCATGTTGGGGCCGCTCACCGAACTCTCGTTCGTGCAGTCGATGTCGATCTCGAATGGAAGCTTGGCGATCTTCCTGACCAACCCGATCGCGCTCGTCATCCTCATCATCGCTGCTGCACTATTTGCCGTGTCGGCCTTCCTGATGAGGCGTTCCCGCAGGCGCAGCCTCGTATCCGAGGCGATTCTTTCTGACCAGCCAATCACCACACCACAGAATAAATAGAGGAGATCCACGATGCGTAGCAAGAAGCTCTACAGTTCGTTGGCGGCAGGTGCGCTCGTCGCCTTGGCACTCACGGGGTGCACCGCCACCGCCACCACCAATTCCGCCGCGACCACGGCTATCTCATATCCGACCCGACCGATTCAGCTCGTCGTGCCCTTCGGAGCCGGCGGGGGAACCGACCTCGTCTCCCGTGCTGCGGCGGCGTATCTGGGAAAGAAGTGGGGAGAGACCATCAACGTGGTGGACAAGCCAGGGGCGGGGGGTGCAACGGGAACGGAATCCGTACTCACAGCAGCACCGGACGGGTACACGGTGCTGGCCGACAACGGGTCGAGCACCGAGGCGCTCCTTTCCGGCGCGAACAAGCCGCCCTTCACCCTCAGCAATCTGCACCTGGTGGGAACAATCGTCAACGAACCATTCGTCTTCCTTGTCAAGTCGGGTCAGTTCAGCACGATGAAGCAGCTGGACACCTGGGTGAAAGCCAATCCGGGGAAGCTGTCGTTCGGCACCACGGGCGTCAATTCCGCGCAGACGTACATCGTCATCCAGTGGTTGAAGAGCATCGGGGTCACGTACTCTCAGGTTCACCTCGTGCCGAACAACGGGGCATCCGATCTCTTCCCTCAACTTGCCGGCGGTCACGTGGTCCTCGGTGTGCAGGATGCAACGGGTGCCTCGCCCATGGTCAAGTCCGGACAGGTAACGGCCCTTGCCGTCACTTCGACGGTTCAGAGCCCGCTGTTTCCCAAGGTCCCGACCCTGGCGCAGGCCGGCGTCAATGGCGTCACCAGCTCATTCTGGAGCGGAATCTCGCTGCCCAGTGGTGTTCCGCAGAGCATCGTCCAGAAGTGGGGATCCGGCATGGCCAGCATGCTCAAGGACCCGACGTTCCTGGCGAAGCTGAAGACGCTCAACGCGCAAGGCGATTACCTGGATTCCGCGCAGTTCACCGCTTTGGTGAAGAGCAACCTTTCGACCTACACCACGATCGTCAAGCAGAACCACCTCGGTTAGTAAGCAGGAACCGCCCGATCGCGCCCGTCTCTCCGGTCGCAGCAGCCGCATCCGCTGCGACCGGAGAGACGGGCTTGGTGGCGGGCATGTGCCAGTACGACGTCAGCCTTCCATAGTGGCTGACAAGAGAATTCGGAGTTGAATTGATCACACAACGGCTAGTCGAAAACTGCCTGAACACCCCTTTTGAGTCGATCCCCGCTGACGTGGTCGAGCACGCGAAGAGATGTCTTCTCAACTGGATGGGCGTGGCGATCGGCGCCAGCCGTCATTCGTCAGTTGAGGCATTCATCAGTATGAAAGACGAACTGCAGTCTGCCGAGCAGGTCGCCATCATTGGTCGACCCGAGCGGGCGGACCTGCTCTGGGCCACACTCATCAACGGAACGAGTTCGCACGTTTTCGACTTCGACGACACCCACCTCGAAACGCTAAATCACCCGACGAGCGTCATCGCGCCGGTGTGCTTCGCGTTGGGTGAGTATCTGAACCTCTCCGGGCAGACTATTCTGCACGCCTTCATCCTCGGGATCGAGGCGGATCTGAGGATAGGAAACTCGGTCTCGCCGAGTCACTACGACGCCGGCTGGCACATCACGAGCACGGCCGGGGTGTTCGGGGCGGCAATCGCGGCAGGAATCCTTCTGGATCTGGGCGAGGACGAGTTGATCTACGCGCTCGGCATTGCGGGAACCCAGGCATCGGGTCTCCTGGAGATGCTCGGAACAATGACCAAATTGTTCCATCCGGGCAAGGCCGGGCAGAACGGGCTGTGGGCCTCCATGCTCGCCGCGCGCGGAATCGAAAGCTCGCGCCGAATCCTGGAATCCGAATTGGGGTTCGCCAGCCTCTACGCGAGCGAGTCCGACCTCGGTCGGGTGAACAGCGATTGGGGGTCGACGTGGGAATTGTCGAAGCTCGCTTTCAAGCCGTACGCCTGTGGAATCGTGTTGCATCCCATCATCGATGCGTTTATCGAATTGGGTGGCAAGGTGTCCGGCTCCGATATCGACTCTGTGGTCATCACAGTGAATCCCTACGTCACCGTTCTGACCGACAAGGCCAACCCGACCAACGGGCTCGAGGCGCGCTACAGCGTCCGTCATGTCGCGGCGATCGCGTTCTACGACGGTGATGCCTCGGTCGAACAGTTCTCGGATGCCCGCGTGTTCGCCCCGGAAATTACCGCTCTCATCGACCGGGTGTCGATAGTCGTGGACGAATCCATGAAGGAGGACCAGACGGCTGTTCGGCTCGTCACGACGAGTGGCGAGGTCATCGGTGCGCGCGTGGAGCACGCGGTCGGAAGCGTCGACAACCCGATGTCGGACGAAGCGCTGATAGCCAAGTTCCGAAAGCTCTCGAGCGTGTTCCTCGGATCCGGCGCCGTCGATGCTCTTGTCGACGATCTGCTGCACTTCGACGCTCTGGCGACCATCCATCAACTGGTGGCAAAAAGCATTAACAACTAATGCATTGATGCTCGGATGGTGGGCGCTTCCGGTTAGGAGTTTCCCCGGCCCACGCCGGTAGACCTGCAAAATTGCGAACCCGCCCTCAGGGTCACGGTGCGCCGAGTAGCAACAATGTATGCAGTAATCTATAATTGAAGGAGCCGGGTATGACGATCAGCCCGGCGGTGACCTGAAGGATCTGTCATGAGTGCGACGAAGAAATACACCATTGCGAATATCCCCGGGGATGGAATCGGAAAGGAGGTCCTCCCGGAAGGCAGGCGTGTTCTCGAGTACCTGGCCGAGCTCTCCAATGGAAAGTTCGCCTTCGATTTCGAGACATTTCCCTGGGGTTCTGAGTACTTCGCCGAACACGGCCGCATGATGGCCGAGGACGGCCTGGAGCAGCTGAAGCGCTTTGACGCCATCTACTTCGGTGCGGTTGGCTGGCGGAACGTGCCCGACCATGTCAGCCTCTGGGGTCTGAGGCTTGCTATCACCCAGAACTTCGACCAGTGGGCGAACATTCGTCCTGTGCACTTCTATGCCGGCGTGAAGAGCGCGCTGAACTACGACGACCTCGAATCGCTGGACTGGATCCTGATTCGCGAGAACTCGGAGGGGGAGTACGCCGGATTCGGTGGGCGAAACTTTTCCGGACGTGGCACGGGCAAGGAAATCGCCGTCCAATCCGCCGTGTTCACCGAAGAGGGCTGTGAGCGCATCATCCGTCATGCGTTCGACATCGCACGCACGCGCACGCGCAAGAAGGTCACGAGTGCGACCAAGAGCAACGCCCAGCAATACGGCATGGTGTTGTGGGATGAGGTCTTCGATCGGGTGAGCAAGGACTATCCCGACGTCGAGACCGAGCGATGGCTCGTGGATGCCCTGGCGGCGCGCTTCGTCCAGCGGCCAGACACCCTGGAGGTCGTCGTCGGATCCAACCTCATCATCGACATCCTGTCCGATCTCGGAAGCGCGCTTGCGGGCAGCCTCGGCATCGCGGCGAGCGCCAACCTCAATCCGGACGGGCGATTCCCGAGCATGTTCGAGCCAGTCCACGGATCGGCGCCCGACATTGCAGGCGAGGGAATCGCGAACCCCGTGGGTGCCATCGCCACTGCTGTACTGATGCTGGAGCACCTCGGTCTCGTCGAAGAAGCCGGGCTGGCGCAGCACGCTATCGAAGAGACGATCCGTCAAGGAACGGTCACCAAAGACCTGGGTGGCTCCTCTGGCATGGCCGAGGTCACCGACGCAATTCTCGCGAACATCGCTGCACTGCAGCCCACTGCGAGCGCTGTCTAACAAGCTGAGTGGATCTACTCCGACGGGCTCGGGGCTCGGGACATCTCGATAAGAGCATCCAGAATCTCGATGTGTGAGCGCTGGCGGTGTGATCGCATGATCGCTTGGGCGGCCTCGGGGGCGCCAGCCCTCAAGGCCGCCAGCATCGCCTTGTGCTCCATGACCGAGCGCGTCGGCTTCGGCCGGTGACGAATCGTGTAAAGGCGCGCGCGGTAGATCTGGTCAGCCTGGCTGTCGACGACGACCCTCAGCCGCGGGTTCTGCGAGAGGTCGATTATCCAGCTGTGAAACTGGTCGTCGAGGTCGGTCCATTCGATGAGGTCATTGATCTCGAGTGCGGCTTCCTGGCGCTGGATCAGCGTCTCCAGGTACGCGAGCTGCTGAGTTGTCGCGCGACGGGCGGCGAGCGCGCCAGCCACGCCGTCGAGGGCTTCGACGATTTCGTACACCTGGCTGATGTCCTCGCCAAGGATCGGCGACACGACAAAGCCGCGCCGCGGAACGATCTGAACCCAGCCTTCCATCTCCAGTCGCACGAGAGCCTCCCGCACAGGCGTTCGGCTCATATCGAGGACAGCCGCCATCTGTCGTTCCAGGACGGTGTAGCCCGGCGGAAGTTTAAGGTACTTAATGATGTGGCGGATAGCTAGGTAGGCCCGTTGGGGTAAGCGCGTCTCGTCTCTGAGGGCGGACGTTGCCAAGAAGCTCTGCATGGACAGATGAAGAGCGGACAGATTCGGATCGTCGTGGTCCTCATCGCTGCCGTGTTCGATCGGCGACGGTGTCGCCCCTAGGTCATCGATACGCCCTGCACCGCCAAAGTAGCCGTCTGATAGGTCCACCGTGAGGATAACAGGGACCCCACGAGTGCCGCGGCATCTGTTCGCGGTGTTGTTGGGACGAGTCTCGAGTTTCGAGACGAGGGATGCGCAGCTTTCGTGGAAGAACCGCTGCCTCGCTTGTCGTCGTGGCCGGAAGCCGGTCAGCGTGATCTCCCGTTGACGTCACGGCTTCCCGTTGAGCTGTCCTGGCGGCACTCGCATCATCTCGGATCCTGCAACACGGGTTCAGCCCCTCCAGGGGCACTGCTTCGCCACCTCTGAAAAGTGCGCATCAATCTGCTTGAGTTGCGTCGTGGTGCCGCGCAGGATCGAAGCATGACTGATTATCTGAGCGACCGCCTGGCGATCGCGGATCTCGAGACCGGCTGGATTCGGCGTGACCTCGCCCAGTGGGATGCGCTCCGCGAGCTTTTCCATCCCGATGGGGTCATCGAGATCACCTGGTTCGAGGGATTGTTCTCGGACTTCGTCGATGCGTCCGCCCGGATGGGCGCGTCCGATTTTCGCACCAAGCACGTGATTGCGGCCCCCGTGGTGGCCTTTGATGAGTCCCACACGCGAGCCGTCGCCGAGACCAATGCGATCATCGTTGGCGAGAACGTCTCGCTCCATCTCGGGTGCAACGGTCACAACCGCTTCATCGATCGCATCGAGAAGCGGGAGGGCCTCTGGAAGATCGTCGACCGCAAGAGTGTCTACGACATGGGCACGTTCACCTTCCCGATGGGTATCGTCGATATCGATCCCACAGTGGTGGCGAAGTACCCTCGCGAATACGCGGCTCTCGCCTATCTGCTCGAGAAGAGCGGCTTCCCTGTCAACCGGGTGTTCGCCACAAAAGGCAGCGACCTTGAGAAGGAAATCAAAGAGTCGGCCACCGCGTGGCTGACAGGGCGCTAACGCCGCAGGTCGCCCTGCCGTGAATTTCGAACAACTGCTACTGTTTCGATATGGCTGCGCAGTCGAAAACCAGACAGGACGACGCGTACCAGCGAATCCGCGCCGACGTTCTCGCTGGGCGGCTGAAGCCTGGTCAGAAGCTGCCCTTCGCGGATCTGTCTGAGAGTTACCCGTTCAGCGTTGGCGTCCTGCGAGAAGCGCTTTCGAGGCTTGTCGAGCAGGGTCTAGTGGAGAACGAGCCGCAGCGGGGGTACTTCGTTACACCGATCTCCCGAACGGACCTGCTGAACCTGACGGTCGCCCGCAGGGAGATCGAGACGCTCACGTTGCGGCACGCAATGGCCAACGGTGACTTCGTCTGGGAGTCCGAAGTGCTGGCCGCGCATCATCGGCTCGCGACAACCTCGTTCAATGCTCTCGGGGATCTTTCGCGAATCAGCGAGGAATGGGCCGAGGCGCACTCCGTATTTCACCAGACCTTGCTCTCGGGGAGCGAGAATCCGCGTTTGACCGCAATTGCGACTCAGTTGCGAGCGTCTGCGGAGCTCTATCGTCGTTGGTCGCTTCCGCTTGGTCACGGTGAGTCGAGGGACATCGCGCAGGAACACAGAGCAATTGTCGATGCCGTCCTTGCCCACGATGTCGAACTGGCGGTCCAGCTGCTCACCGATCACATCAACCTCACGACCAATTTGTTGCTGGAAGCCGGCGCTGCTGACCCCGTCGCCGCGGATGATCGCTAAGAGTTCGTCGCACATCTTGCAAGATTTCGAAATTATTTGCTAAATCCGAATCTTGTCCTTAGGCTTTCTCTATCTCGCCGACCGATCTCGCAACTGCGCACGACGGTCGAGTGAAAGTGGATTCCGAAGGAGACAGAGTTGTCTAAGAACCGAGCACCGAATCGCCCAATCGTCGCTCCCAAGTTTCACCACACGACGTTTACGACCCTGCGACTCGATGAAATGGTCGCTTGGTATTGCAACGTGGCCGGCCTCACGCCCGTCTATCACGGCGAATCCGCCGCGTGGCTGACGAACGATGAAGCAAATCATCGAATCGCGTTCCTTTCCCCTCCCGGGCTAAAGAATCCGGTCGATAAGCCGCACACGATCGGGCTCCATCACACGGCATTCGAATACGCGGATTTCGGTGCGTGGATGTACAACTACGTTCGGCTTCGGGATTCGGGCATTGTGCCGTTCCTGACCCTCGACCACGGCATGACCATCTCGCTGTACTACGCCGATCCAGAAGGTAATGGCGTCGAGATCCAGGTCGACACCTTTGGTGATTGGAGCAAATCCAAGGAGTGGATGTCTGGTTCGCTCGAGTTCGCCGAGGATCAGCTCGGCGCGCACTTCGACCCGGACAAGCTCGTTGAGGCATGGAAGGCCGGGCTGTCGTTCGAAGAGATTCACCGGCGCACCCGCGCTGGCGAATACACGCCCGCGGTGATACCGACCGACATATTCCTGCCCGAAGTGTATTAGGGCATTCGAATTCACTCGTCTGGCGAAATACTAAGGAGTTCTACGTGCGTATAGCGAATGTCGACGGTCGCCTGTCAATCGCGCTCTCGACGGGATTTGTCGACGTTGAGCGCGCGAGCGCGGGCCGATTCGGCTCCGACCCCCAGGCGATCTATGACCGCTGGGACGACTTCCGAGAGTGGGCTCTTGGCGCACAACCCGGTGAAATTGAACCGAGGGGTGGCCAGGTGCTTGGATCGCCGGCACCTCGGCCCCGTCAGGTCTTCGCTATCGGGCTCAACTACCGCGAGCACGCCGATGAGTCCGGGTTTGATCGACCCGCGGAGCATCCTCCCGTCTTCACGAAATTCAGCAGCAGTATCACGGGCCCGGTTGGCGTTGTCGAGTTGCCAGAGGGAGGCAATGTCGACTGGGAGGTCGAACTCACCGCGGTGATTGGCAAGCCCGCCCGCAATGTCGCGGAACACGACGGGTGGAGCTATGTCGCGGGCCTCACGATCGGTCAGGACATTTCCGAGCGCCGCTTGCAGATGGCGTCGCCGGCTCCCCAGTTCAGCCTGGCCAAGTCGCTTCCGGGGTTCTCACCGATGGGCCCCGATCTCGTCACCGTCGATGAATTCGACAACCCGGACGATCTCGCGCTCTCGTGCGAGATCAATGGTGAATCGGTGCAGGACGGCAGGACTCTCGACCTGATCTTTTCGGTGCCACGCCTGATCGAGTACCTTTCAGCGATCCTCCCGCTCTTTCCGGGCGACGTCATCTTCACCGGAACGCCGTCCGGCGTCGGCATGGGTCGCACTCCGCAGAGGTGGCTACAGGATGGCGATGAGCTGGTGAGCCGCATCGAAGGAATCGGCGAAATCCGTCAGACCTTTGTCGGTGCGCACAAATGATCGGACACATCGTCGCTGTGAGGTGGAACGAGCATGCGACTGAAGATTTGATTGCGACCTTCGAGGATGGGCTTCGTGCCCTGCCTGGAATCATTCCTGAGCTGATCAGCTATCGATTCGGCCGCGACCTGGCCCTGCGGCCGGGCAATGGAGACTTTGCGATCCTTGCGCAGTTGGCATCCGGGGACGACCTCCCGAAGTACCTGGACCATCCGGCACACCTGCGCGTCGTGAGGGAGTTGCTCGCCCCGATCCTGGCGGAGCGTACCGTGATCCAATTCGAGTGGGAACCGGACTTCGCGGCTTCAGCGTGACGATTCGCGCAGCAGCGGGACACCGGTTGCGGCCTGCACTTCATCGAGCGTGACGCCGGGCGCAAGTTCGCGGAGGACAAGTCCAGACGGCTCAACGTCGATGACGGCGAGGTCGGTGATGATCCGGCTGACGACTGCGCGCCCGGTGAGCGGGAGTTCGCAGTCGGGCAGGATCTTGTGTTGCCCGTCTTTTGTGAGGTGTTCCATGACGACGATGACGCGGCGGGCACCGTGAACGAGGTCCATCGCGCCGCCGGGGCCCTTAATCAGCTTGCCCGGGACGGCCCAGTTGGCGATATCGCCCCTCACCGAGACCTGCATCGCCCCGAGCACGGCCGTGTCGATGCGTTTGCCACGGATCATCCCGAAGCTCG
>JAODMY010000102.1 GCA_025465535.1 Glaciihabitans sp. | reverse complement strand
CCTCGACGTCAACCTGCTCGGTTGCCTGCTGTGCGCGCGGCGAGCGATCCGATCGTTGTCCACGGGTGGTGCAATCGTCAACATCTCCTCCACAGCCGCCGCCACGGGCAGCCCCGGCGTCACCTGGACCGAGTTCCACCTCGACCCGGAACGCCCGGCGAAGCTGGCATCCTCGATTCCCTTCGGTCGATCCGGACAGCCCGAGGAGATCGCGAGCGCGGTCGCGTGGCTGCTCTCTTCCGACGCGTCCTACGTGAGCGGGACGGTTCTGCGGGTCGCGGGCGGGATGTAGCCGTGGTTTCTACCGCTGACAAGCCGATCGAGCAGTTCGCCGACGCCGACGCCTTCCGCGCCTGGCTCACAACACACCATGCCGACGACACGGGCATCCGGCTGAAGATCGCGAAGAAGGGCGCTCCGGTCGCCACAGTGTCCTACGCGGATGCGCTGGAAGTCGCGCTCGCCTTCGGCTGGATCGACGGCCAGAAGGCGTCGTTCGATGCCGATTATTTCCTGCAGGTTTTCACCAGACGGCGAGCGCGAAGCATCTGGTCGCGGCGCAATGTCGAGAAGGTTTCCGCGATGATCGAGGCGGGGACGATGGAGCCGTCCGGACTCGCCCAAGTGGATGCCGCCAAGGCTGACGGCCGCTGGGATCGCGCCTACGAGGGCTCGACGACATCGAAGGCTGCGTCGAACCAGTCTCCCGAGTTTCTCGAGGCGCTCGAGAAGAATCCGGCAGCAAAGGAGTTCTACGCGACCCTGAACGCGGTGAACCGATACGCGATCTACTTCCGGATCCACAACGCCAGGCGCGAAGACACCCGGTCTCGGCGGATCGCGACCTTCGTCGAAATGCTCGCCCGCGGCGAAACTCTGCACTAGACAGTTTCTGCCTCGTCAGTTCAGCACAGTTCAGTTCAGCTTTGGTGGCGGCTTGTTTGGATCCTCCGGCTTCTTCGCTAGCCAGCCGTGTTCACGTTCGATGACCCGGCCATCCAGCTCGAGCGTGGCGAGGAGCGAAGTCACCGAAGTCACCGAGAGCCCGGCACGGGCCGCGAGGTCGATCGGAGTTCGTGGCGCGCTCAGGCTGAGGGCGTCGAGGAGGCGGGTTTCGTCCGGTGTGCTGGCGATCTCGACCAGCTCGATTTGGGGACCGGAGGAGTCGTCGCTGCTCTGCGAAAGCAACAGCCCCGTCGCATACGGAACCAGCTCTGCCATCTCCTCCGCCGTCGTCACGAGCGTCGCCCCGTAGTCACGGATCAGCCGATGACATCCCGCCGACGCCGCACTCGTGACGGGCCCGGGAACGGCACCGAGTGGGCGCCCGACCTGTGCCGCGTGACCCGCGGTGTTGAGAGATCCGGAGCGCCACCCTGCCTCAAGCACAATGGTCGCCTGGCTCGCTGCGGCGATGAGCCTGTTGCGCTGGAGAAATCTCCAACGCGTGGGCGGTTGACCACAGGGCAACTCCGAGATGACCGCCCCGGATTCGATGATCCGGGCGAGCAGGGTGTCGTGGCCGCTCGGATAAAGGCGATCTACTCCCCCGGCCAGGAAGGCGACCGTCATACCGTGGCTCGCGAGCGCCGCGCGGTGCGCCATCCCGTCGATTCCGTAGGCGGCACCCGAGACGATGGCGAATCCACGATCCACGAGCCCCGCGGATGCCTCCATGGCCACGTGCTCTCCGTAGCCAGTGGCCGCCCGCGCGCCCACCAGGGAGATGGATGTCGACAGCGATGCGAGGGCGGCATCCGTTCCGCGCACCCAGAGCGCTATCGGCGCATGGAAACCGAGATCCGCAAGCCCGGTGGGCCAGCCCTCCACGTCGGGCGTCAACAGGCGCGCACCGAGGCGAGCGGCATGTCGAAGGGCGAGCAGCGCGGATGCGGATTTGAGCCGAGGCTGCCAGCGGTCGATGGCCTGCTGGAACTCCGCCCCGGGAATTTCGTCCGCTCCCGCCTGCTTCGCCGCGACCAGCCAGCGCTCCGCCGACCAGCGCTCCACAACGGCGTCCAGCGCGGCGGCAGCACCGAACGCGTCGACCACGAGGCCGGCAGTTCGATCCCCCGGTTCCGCGATGCCGGTCCAGGTCGCGCGCGCGAACCGGTCGCGAATCGCCTCCCGGTCCAGTTCATCGCCCGCGACCGCGCGAACCAGCGTCGCGACCTCCGCCTCTTTCAGCCCGAACATGGTCATGAGACAAAGGCCTTTCTGAGGTAGAGCGCACGCCCGATGTGGTCGGCCGTCGGGATGGTCGCGCCGTCGAGATCCGCGAGGGTCCAGCCGAGGCGGAGGACACGGTCATAGCCGCGCATCGTGATTCCGCCGCGTTCGAGGGCGCGGTCGATGGATGCCGTGGTCACCTGGCCGAGCCGCACCTGCGTCCCCCGCAGCCAGGCGCCCGGAACCTGCGAGTTGAGCGTCCACGGCGTGTGCGACAGCCTCGCTCTCGCGGCGGCGCGCGCCTCGGAGACCCGACCACGGGCATCCGCGGTGCTCATCCGATCACGGTCCTCTGCCATGCGGAGCTGGGTGCTCGTGATGCGGTTCACCCGCAGTTGGATGTCGATGCGATCGAGCAGCGGGCCGGAGATCCGGGCGAGGTAGCGGCGCCGGGAGAACGGCGCGCACGTGCAGTCGGAGTCCTTCGCGCCCCACTGGCCGCACGGGCAGGGATTCGCGGCCATGATCAGCTGGAAGCTGCCGGGATAGTGCGCGATGGCGTTGGCGCGATGAATCGTGATCACCCCGGATTCGAGCGGTTGGCGAAGCGCGTCGAGAGCCGTGACGTTGAACTCTGGTGCCTCATCGAGGAAGAGGACACCGTGGGATGCGCGGGCCGCCGCTCCCGGACGGATCACCGCGCTCCCGCCGCCGATGAGGGCCGCGGCCGACGCGGTGTGATGCGGACTCTCGAACGGCGGCCGCACGGCGAGGGTGCGCCCGACGGAGAGCCCGGCAAGCGAGCGGATCGAGCTGACCTCGATCGCGGCCTCCGGCGTCAGATCCGGAAGAAGCCCTGGCAGCCGCGCGGCGAGCATCGTCTTGCCCGCCCCCGGTGGCCCGAGCAGGAACACGTGGTGACCACCCGCGGCGGCTGCCAGCATTGCGCTGACGGCATCGTCGTTGCCGATCACATCCGCGAGATCGTCGACCTCCTTTGCGGGCTCCGCGCGAACCGGAAACAGGATGGGCTCGGCCGGTTCCGGCTCGAACTCCCCGCCGTGCCAGATCGCCGCGTCCCGAAGCGAGGTGACCCCGATCACCCGCACGCCGGGAACGAGCGATGCCTCGTCGGCGTTACCGGTCGGAACCATGACGCTTCGATGGCCGGCGCGGGCCAGTGCCAGCACCGCGGGAAGGATGCCCGTGATCGGGCGCAGCCGACCATCGAGCCCCAGCTCCCCAAGGTGTACGACCCGCTCGATCGATTCGGCACTGATCGAACCGGCGCCAGCGAGCGCGGCGACCGCGATTCCGAGGTCGAATCCCGAACCGTGCTTGGGCAGGGATGCCGGCGAGAGATTGATGGTGATCTTGGCCGTCGGCAGCGGGCAGCCGGAATTGGTCGCCGCCGCGCGCACGCGGTGGTTCGCCTCGCCGAGGGCCGCATCCGGAAGTCCGATGAGGATGAAAGTGGGCAGGCCGTTGCCGACGTCCGCTTCGATCTCGACCATGGCGCCCTCGAGCCCGAGGAGGGAGACCGCGTGAGTGCGGCCCAGTCCCACTAGAACACGCTCCGCAGGTGCTCGATCTCCACGAGGCCGTGGGTCGGCGCGATGATCGCGATGGCGTCGATGCGAATGCGATTGTGCCGCTCGGGATGCGCATCGCACCAGGCTGCCGCCAGCCGTCGAAGGCGAGCGAGCTTCGTCACCGTGATTGCTTCGAGCGGATGCCCGAACGCGAGGCTCGATCGTGTCTTGACCTCGACGAAGACCACCTCGCCGTCATCCAACGCGACGAGGTCGATCTCCCCCTGCGCGCAGCGCCAGTTGCGGTCGACGATCTGCAATCCGGAAGCAATCAGGTGGTCCGCTGCGAGCGCCTCACCCCGCCTGCCGAGTTCATCCTTCGCCGCCATGCAGACGACTCTGCAGCGTTCCGGCGGCCAGATGGCCCCACATCATCAGGCGGTGCATAAACCGCCGGACGACATGGGCAGTAAGGACTAGAGCCCTACTTCTGCCCGGCGGGCACCCGGTTCTCGGCCCCGACCATCCACGACAGCTGCTCGAGCCGCGCGATGATCTCGTGCAGGAGGTCGGAGGACGTCGGGTCCTCGGTGTCAACGGCGTCGTGCACCTTGCGGACCCGCGCGACGGTCGTGTCGAGCCGCGCCGTGATCAGGTCGATGGTGTCCGTCGTCAGGATCTCGCCGTTCGGATACTCGGGCAGCGAGGTCGTAGCGGCGACCGTGTCGCTTCGGCCATCCACGATCGCGTGCATCGCCCGAAGCCGCTCGGCCACCTCGTCGCTGAAGATTCGGGCAGCCTCGACGATCTCATCCAGCTGGAGATGAAGGTCGCGGAAATTCTTGCCGACGACATTCCAGTGGGCCTGTTTACCCTGCAGGTGCAACTCCACGAGATCGACCAGAACCGACTGGAGGCTGTCGGTCAGCGTCTTGGACGCCGCGAAACCCTTCTCCGAGTTCTGCCGATTGGTCTTGCGAGCGCCCGCATCCGAAGGAGCGTGAACGTCGCGTGCGATTGTCTCAGTCATGATTCCAGACTGCGCGAGAGGCAAAACCTCAGTCAACCGGGTTGACAGTGCTACTCGTCGAGAGCAAGTTCCTTGGGAAGCTCGAGCTCCTTGGCCGAGAGCTCCTCGACGTTGACATCCTTGAAAGTGAGCACCCGTACCGACTTCACGAATCGGTCAGAACGGTAGACGTCCCAGACCCAGACGTCGCTCATGTTCAACTCGAAATAGAAGTCGTGCTCGGTGTCCTGGCGAACAAGGGTGACCTCGTTCGCAAGGTAGAACCGGCGTTCGGTCTCGACGACGTAGCGGAACTGCGACACCACGTCGCGGTATTCGCGGTACAGGGCAAGCTCGACCTCGCGGTCGTAGTCTTCGAATTCGTCTTCTTCCATGCTTCGTTCAGTCTAGGGCGACGGGGTCCTTAGCGTGGAGCCAGGTCTTGCGATGTAGCGCCGATGGACCGAGGCGATCGAGTGCCGCGTAGTGGTCCGCGGAACCGTATCCCTTGTTGCCAACCCAGCCGTATCCCGGATAGTCGGCATCCGCGGCGATCATGAGGCGATCCCTGTGCACCTTGGCGACAACGGAGGCCGCGGCAACGGAGGCGCAGTCGCGGTCGGCCTTGACCCGGGTTCGCACCCGCAGCGGAGTCGCCAGCACCGGAGTCAGCCAGTCGAACGAACCGTCAAGCAGCAGGATGCTCTCGGTGATGGATGCCCCGAGCTCGTGCAGTTGGATGAGCGCCCGCTTGCCAGCCAGCCCGAGCGACACCATGATCCCGAGGGTGTCGACCTCCTCGGCCGTCGCGAGGCCGACGGCGGAGAATCGCGCCCATCCCGCAGCCAGCGGCGCCAACTCCTCGCGCCGCTTCTCGCTCAGCATCTTCGAATCGCGAAGCCCCTTCGGGTGCACGCCGACCGATCGATCGACGACGGCGAGGCCCACCCCTACCGGACCGGCGATCGCGCCGCGGCCGACCTCGTCGCATCCGATCACGAACCGCGCGCCCTCTTCGTGGAGCGCGTTCTCGAACTCCAGGGTGGGATCGGCGACGGTCATCACGGCGGTTACTTCTTCTTCTTGTCCACGTCCAGGAAGACGTTCGGGTAGTTGCTGAGATAGGTCCAGCGACTGGCCGGCCAGCTGATCACCATGGCGCGTCCGGTCACATCCGAGATCGGAACGAAGGGCGTGGCGTCGTGCTCGTGCTCGTGGTACGCCGAGTCCGCCGACTCGTTGCGGTTGTCGCCCATCACCCAGATGTCGCCCTTGGGTACCGTGACGTTGAAGCTGTACTGCTCGGCCGGGGTGCCCTTCGGCACGTTGACATACGGCTCGTTGAGCGGGATACCGTTCACTTCGACCTGCCCGAGGGGGCTGCAGCACTTGACGTGATCGCCGGGAAGCCCGATCACGCGCTTGATGAGGTGGTTGTTGTCATCCGGGGCCGCGAGTCCGACGAAGGAAAGCACGGAGTTGATCGCGGACTGGCCGCCGGACGACTGCGGAGTGCTCTCATCTTCGAGCCACCCACCCGGGTCGGTGAAGACGACGACATCCCCGTGCTGGAGCGGGGTGAGACCCGGCGTGAGAAGGCTGACGATTACGCGGTCCTGGAGGTGAAGCGTCTCCTCCATGGAACCGGAGGGGATGTAGAACGAGCGAATCAGGAACGTCTTGATCAGGAACGAGATCAGCAGTGCCGCAAGGAAGATGAAGAGGATGTCGCGCAAAAACAGTGCGACCCCTCGAGACCGGCTGCGACGGGGCGGCAATTCCGCTGTGTCATCGGCAGTCGTCGCTAATTCGTCAGTCATGCCGCTCTGTCTGTAGTCGTGCCTGCATCGTGCTGGGCTGTGCCCGTTAAGGCACTGAGCTCCCGACCCAGCATAAGGGTCGGGAGCTCAGCTAAAACTTGAAAACTCGCTCGCGCGAGTCGCGGACTCAGTGCGAGTCGCGCTTTTCCTTGATCTTGGCCTTCTTGCCGCGCAGGTCGCGCAGGTAGTAGAGCTTCGCGCGGCGAACGTCACCGCGGGTGACGACCTCGATGTGGTCGATGACCGGCGAGTGAACCGGGAAGGTCCGCTCGACGCCGACCTGGAAGCTGACCTTACGGACGGTGAAAGTCTCGCGAACGCTGTCGCCCTGGCGACCGATCACGACACCCTGGAACACCTGGATACGCGAACGCGTACCTTCAACGATGTTGACGTGCACCTTGACGGTGTCGCCAGCGCGGAAGTCCGGGATGTCCGAACGGAGGGATGCTGCATCCACTCCCGAAAGGAGATGGCTCATGGCAAATTCGCTCTCTGTAACCGCCACAGGTCGATTACGGTTCTGGTTTAGAAGAAAATGGATTGTGCCTGCGTCACGTGAAGCTCCCCTGAGGCAGAGCCGCAACACGGCACAAGGGGCAATTCTGCCACAAACAAAGGAAAGCCGCGAACGCAGATGAGCGATGCACCGGAACTTCCATTCTCCCAGTCGAAAAGACGCATCGAGCCGGTGCAGCAGCGAAGCGCGAGGCGGGTGACCCACCTGCTCGACGCGGCGGCCGCGATCATCGACGAAAACGGTATCGACGGGTTGACGACGAGCGATGTTGCGACTCGCGCGGACTCCTCGGTCGGGGTGGTCTATCGGTATTTCCCCAACATCCAGTCGCTGCTGCGCGCCCTCGCCGCTCGCAACCTTGAGCGATTCACCGGCGCGATCTACGACTCGATCGGATCGGACTCCGTGCAGTGGCGGGATGCCCTCGACATCGCGATCGACACGTTCATCGCGTTCAATCGCGAGGAGCCGGGATTCCGCGCCCTGCGCTTCGGCGACGTCATCGACCGCCGGTTTCTCGAGCCGGAGTTCAGCAACAACGGCGTGCTCGCCCGTGCGTTCGTCGGACTGCTCGCCGAGAAATACGACTTCGTCCCCGACGATCAGATCGTGTTCGACCTCGAAGTCGTCGTCGAGATAGCGGATGCCCTGCTGCAGCGCGCCTTCCTCTACGACAAGCAGGGAGACGCGCGGTTCATCGACCGCGCCCGCGAGGTGTCGGGCGACTACCTTCGCAACCGTTCAGCACTACCGGGAGAACAATGATCGAAATTCGCACGCCAGCCGAGGTCGACGAGATGCGGGCCGCTGGAGAATTCGTGGCGAGCGTTGTCTCCGCGACGGCCGCCGCATCCAAAGTTGGCGTGAATCTGCTCGCGCTCGACAAGCTCGCTGGCGACCTCGTCCGCAGGCGCGGTGCCGTGAGCAGCTACCTCGACTACCACCCGTCGTTCGGCGCATCGCCGTTCGGCCACTACATCTGCCTGTCGGTGAACGACGCGGCTTTGCACGGGCTGCCGCACTCCTACAAGCTCCGGGATGGCGACATCCTCTCGCTCGACTTCGCCTGTTCGGTGGACGGCTGGGTCGCCGACTCCGCCATCACGATCATCGTCGGAACGCCCGCCCCCGCAGACGTCACGCTGCTCGAGGTCACTTCTCGCGCGCTCGACGCCGGGATCGCCGCGGCGCGGCCCGGCAACAAGATGGGCGACGTGTCCGCGGCCATCGGCGAGGTCGCCCACGCGGCTGGGCTCTCGGTCAACCTCGAATTCGGCGGCCACGGTGTCGGCCGCACGATGCACGGGGATCCGCATGTCCCGAACGACGGCCGGCCGAATCGCGGTGTACCCCTACGCCCCGGCCTGGTCTTCGCCATCGAACCGTGGTTCATGCTCGGCACCGACCGCATCTACACGGATCGGGATGGCTGGACGCTGCGCAGTGCGGACGGATCCCGCGCCGCCCACTTCGAGCACACCATCGCCATCACGGATGGCGACCCGCTGGTCCTGACGGCGCGCGCCTGACGTCGTCTGGCTAATTCAGGAGGTCCGGGCGGACGCGCCTCGTGCGCTCGAGCTGCTGCTCGTGGCGCCAGGCCGCGATCGCACCGTGGTTGCCGCTGGTGAGGACCGGCGGCACGGTGAGACCACGCCACTGCGCGGGCTTGGTGTAGCTCGGGTACTCGAGAAGGCCATCCTCGTGGCTCTCCTCGGTGAGACTCGCAGGGTTTCCGACGACGCCAGGAACCAGTCGCCCGATCGCTTCGATCATCGCCATGACGGCAACCTCGCCGCCGTTGAGGACATAGTCCCCGAGGCTGATCTCGCGGACCCTGGCCCGGGTCGCCGTGTAGTCGATAACGCGCTGGTCGATGCCCTCGTACCGACCGCATCCGAAGACCAGGTGGGGCTCTTCGGCCAGCTCGCGGGCCATCGCCTGGGTGAATCGCTCCCCCGCGGGCGAGGGAAAAATGACGGTCGCCTGCTCGGCTGACTCGCCAGAGGATAGTGCGCCGAGGATGTCGTCGAACGCCTCACCCCACGGCTCCGGCTTCATGACCATCCCGGCCCCGCCCCCGTAGGGAGTGTCGTCCACCGTGCGGTGTCGGTCGTGGGTGAAGTCACGCAGGTCGTGCACACCGAGGTCGAGCAACCCCGACGTTCGAGCCTTACCGAGCAGCGACACATCGAGCACGGAGAAGAACTCCGGGAAGATCGTCACGATGTCGATGCGCACCGTCTGACCCTATCTGCCTACTCGGATTCGGACGCTGGGGTCCCAGAGTCGCCCGTCACCGGGGCGTCATCATGATCTTCATCATCCGGCAGCTGCTCAAAGAGTCCGGGTGGAGGCGTCACCGTGAGCGTTCCCGCGGCGATGTCGACGGCCGGCACGATTTCCTTGACGAACGGCACGAGGACGTCGCCCGTCTCGGTCGCGACCGTCAGGAGATCCTGAGCGGGAAGGTGATCGATCTGCGAGACGGTTCCGACTCGAACTCCGTCGCGAAGCACCGCGAGGCCGACCAGCTGATGGTCGTACCAGGCGTCTTCCTCGGTCGGAAGCTCTTCCGTCTCCTGTTCGACCCAGAGGATGGCCTTGACCAGGGTCTCGGCGGCCGTGCGGTCGGGAACATCCTTGAAGAAGGCGACGGCGTGCGTGTTGTACCAGCGCAGTTCGACGAGTTCGAGGGACTTGCCGTGCCACTCGGATGTCGTCGGAACCTGGAGCGTGAACGTCGCGCCAGGGGTGAAGCGGCGCGCCGGATCATCCGTGTAGAGCTCAACCTTGAGAGCTCCCTTGAGACCGTGCGCTTTAACCAGGCGTCCGACCCGCAGCTGCGTGCGGTTCGGCTTGGCCGCGGCAGCCACGCTAGAAGTCGGTGTCGACCACGTCGACGCGCACACGCTTGCCGTCGGCGAGAGCCGAGACCAGCGTGCGGAGAGCCTTCGCGGTGCGACCAGCGCGACCGATCACGCGGCCGAGGTCCTCGGGGTGCACGCGCACCTCGAGGACGTCGCCGCGTGGGGAATTCTTTGCCACTACCTGCACCTCGTCCGGGTGATCGACGATCCCCTTGACCAGGTGCTCGAGAGCTGAATCGAGCAAGGCTTAGGCCTCGGTGGTCTCAGCGGCGGGAGCGGCCTCGGCAACAGCCGCTGCCTCTGGCTCGGCAGCTGCGTCATCGGCGGTCTCGACCGGCGCGGCCTCGACGACCGGTGCGGCCTTCTCGCTCTTGGGCTTCAGGACCGGCTTCTTCTTCTCGTCAGCCTGGAACTCGACCTTGGCTTCCTTGGTCTTGACGGTGCTGACCGCGTCCTTGTCACCCTTGAACTTGCCCCAGTCGCCCGTGAGCTTGAGGATGGCCTCGACCTGCGGCGACGGCTGTGCGCCAACGCCGAGCCAGTACAGCGCACGCTCGGACTTGACCTCGATGAACGAGGGCTCCTCGGTGGGGTGGTACTTGCCGATCTCCTCGATCACGCGACCGTCGCGCTTGGTGCGCGAGTCGGCAACGACGATGCGGTAGTACGGTGCACGGATCTTGCCCATGCGCTTCAAACGAATTTTGACAGCCACAATTCTCCTGAATTACGTGTAGGTGGCGAACTGCTTGCCGTGGGCGTGGGGCACACGCGGCGCGAAAGCTCTAATGGTTCTATGCACACGCCTGATTAGAGGGTCGGACGTGAGAAGACTCGACTGGCTATTCTGCCAGACTTTCCTGCCTCTTAGGTACCGGAGTTGCCACTCGCCGCGATTTGCGCCGGCTGACGGCGACCCCGACCAGGCAAATTGCTCCGCCGACGATCGCCAGGGCCGGCGGGACCTCGCCGAAAACGATCAGGCCGAGGACGATCGCGAGCGGCGGCACGACGTAGGTCGAGACGCCAAGCTGGCCGGCAGGCATCCTCGCCAGCGCGTACGCCCAGGTGCTGAAGGCGACGGAGGTGGGGATCGCCCCGAGGTACAGGATGCCGAGCCATCCGTTGACCGGGGCGACCCTCAGCCCCGCGATCAGGTCGCCGGAGAACGGCAGGCAGGCGATGGCTCCGATTACGCAGCCCATCCACGTCACCTGCGCCGCGGGGAGACGCCGGAGCGTGGGCTTCTGGAACAGGACGCCGGTCGCGTAGGTGACCGCGGCGAGCAGGCACCAGAGCACCCCGACGCTGAGGCCGAGGGAGGCTCCCGTTGCGACGCCGATCAGCACGGCCCCGACGAAAGCGATGCCCGCGCCGATCGCGACCCATTTCTGGATGCCCTCGCGCAGGAAGATTCCGGCACCGAGAGCGATCAGGATCGGGCCGATATTCACCAGCATGGCGGTCGTACCTGCGTCGAGAGTGTGCTCGGCGATGTTGAGCGCGACGTTGTATCCACCGAACCAGGCGACCCCGAAGACGGCGATGTAGACCCATTCGCGACGCGTCGGCCAGACCCACCGGCGTCCGACGAGCACGACGACACCGAGCACGACCGTGCCCACCAGAAGCCTGCCGAGCGCCAGCGCACCACCGCTGAAATAGGGACCCGTGCCGCGGATCACGATGAACGCGCTCGCCCACGCCAGCACCGTGATCACGATCGCGACCAGCACTCCGGTCGAGAGGCCTGGAGTTTTGGTCTGCGGTTCTGGGGTGGTCATGGTCTCAGGTTATCGATCACCGGGACCTCCGACTGGCGGAATCCGGCCTTGGCATTTCCGACCTGAATGTTGGCGGGATTCGATGCCGCAGGTCAGCCGTTTGCCGCGTCGCGCCACTTCACCCAGCGCCGCACGGCGTTGAGGTCGTAGTCCGGGCCACTGATCCCGAGCGTGAACAGGGTGGTGCCGAGCTCACGCAGCTCATCCGCTTCGGCCTCGGTGCGCATCCGGATCTCTGTCGAAATCTCGATCTCGCTGACATCGCGGCCGACGGTCTCACCGTGCTCCGCGAGGATGCCGAGCTTGCGCTTGAGCGTCTCGCCATCGGAGAAACTGTGCCAGATGTCGGCGTGCTTCGCGACGATCTTGAGCGTCTTCTTCTCGCCGCCACCGCCGATGAGAACGGGGATGTGCCGGGTCGGCAGCGGGTTCAGCTTCGCCCAGCGCGCCTCGATGCGCGGCAGGTCTTCGGCGAGCGCATCCAGTCGCTCCCCCACGGTCCCGAATTCGTAGCCGTACTCGTCGTAGTCCTTCTCGAACCAGCCCGAGCCGGTGCCGAAGATGAAGCGGCCGCCGCTGATGTGATCGATGGTCCGGGCCATATCGGCCTGCAGGTCGGCGTTGCGGTAGCTGTTGCAGTTGACCAGCGCGCCGAGCTCGACGCGACTGGTCTGCTCCGCGATCGCGGCGAGCATGGTCCACGACTCGTAGTGCAGCCCGTCCGGGTCGCCGCTCAGCGGGAAGAAGTGGTCCCAGTTGAAGACGATGTCGACACCGAGGTCCTCAAGCTGCCGGACGGTGTCACGAATGGTCGGATAGAGGGCGTGCTGCGGGGCAACCTGGACTCCCAGGCGGATGGGGCGAAAAGTCATGCTGCCAAGCCTATTGGCCGCAACGACGTGCCCATTTCAAGGAAATGGCTGCGAACGTTACTTGCCGAGGAGCTTCTGCATGGCCGCGAGATCCTCCTCGGAGGGCAGCGCCTTCTTGCCGCCGAGTCCGAATCCGGAGCCTGATGCCGCAGGCTTGGCCGCGCCACCCGCCGCGAGCGCCGCGTTCTCGGCCGCACGCTTGGCCGGATTCCCCGACTTCGAGCCCTTCTTCTGCGGCTGGATCTTCTTCTTACCGCCGTAGCCCGCTCCCGGAATCGGTCCCATCCCCGGCACCTGCGGCACGCCGCCCTTGGCGACCGTCTTCATCATTTTCGCGGCCTGCTCGAAGCGATTGACGAGTCCATTGACCTCGGTGACGGTCGTTCCGGATCCGCGTGCGATCCGGAGTCGACGCGAGCCGTTGAGCAGCTTCGGCTGGCGACGCTCGGCGATCGTCATCGAGCGGATGATCGCCTCTGTGCGACCGATCTCGCTCTCGTCGAAGTTCTCAAGCTGCGCCTTCATGCCGCGCGCGCCGGGCAGCATCCCGAGCATGCTCTTGATCGAACCCATGTTTTTGAGCTGCTGCATCTGCCCGAGAAAGTCCTCGAGGGTGAAGTTGTCGGTCGCGAATTTCTCCTGGACCTTGCGCGACTCTTCCTCGTCGAAGTTCTTCTGCGCCTGCTCGATGAGCGAGAGGATGTCGCCGAGGTCGAGGATGCGGCTGGCCATGCGATCCGGATAGAACGGCTCGAAGTCGTCCAGCCCCTCGCCCGTCGACGCGAAGATGATCGGACGCCCGGTGACCGAGGCGACGGACAACGCGGCGCCACCGCGGGCGTCACCGTCGAGCTTCGAGAGCACGACACCGGTGAAATCGACGCCGTCCTGGAACGCCTTGGCTGTCGTGACCGCATCCTGGCCGATCATGGCGTCGAGGACGAAGAGCACCTCGTCCGGATCGACCGCCTTTCGGATGTCGGCGGCCTGCTTCATGAGCTCCGCGTCGACGCCGAGTCGACCGGCGGTGTCGACGATGACCACGTCGTACTGCTTGTCGCGCGCGTACTTGATCGAGTCCTTGGCGACCTTGACCGGGTTGCCCTTGCCGTTGCCTGGCTCGGGTGCGTAGACGTGCACGCCGGCCTGCTCACCGACGACCTGCAGCTGCGTTACGGCGTTCGGTCGCTGGAGGTCGGCAGCGACGAGCATCGGCGTGTGGTTGTCCGCGGCGAGCCACTTCGCGAGCTTGCCAGCGAGAGTCGTCTTACCGGCGCCCTGGAGGCCCGCGAGCATGATGACGGTCGGTGCGGTCTTCGCGAACTGCAGCCTTCGCTGCTGCCCACCGAGGATCGCGACCAGCTCGTCGTTGACGATCTGCACGACCTGCTGCGCCGGGTTCAGCGCCTTCGAGACCTCGTCACTCAGCGCACGCTCGCGCACTTTCGCGCTGAAGTCTTTGACGACGTCGAGGTTGACGTCGGCGTCGAGCAGCGCGCGACGGATCTCGCGAACTGTTCCGTCGACATCGGCCGGGCTGAGCTTGCCCTTGCCGCGCAGGTTTTTGAACGCGGTGGAGAGGCGGTCGGTGAGGTTTCCAAAGGTGGCCATGGTGCTCCCAGTTTAAGCGGAATCGCGCACCGCGGTCGACTCAGCGCGCGAGCCACCCGCCATCCCACTCTCGGCGAGGTCGACCGCGTGGAACGCGAGGTCACGTCCGAGCTCGAGAACCACGAGACCACAATACGGTCGTCCTACCGGCGCGACGCCGCGGCTTAGTGTTGCAGGATGCGGCATGGAATCGTCATCCTTCCCCAGCAATCGTGGCCCGACGCGCGCCGCCTCTGGCAGCAGGCGGAGGAACTCGGCTTCGATCACGCCTGGACCTACGATCACCTCTCCTGGATGAGCCTGTCCAACGAGCGCTGGATGGCGACCATCCCGACGCTCACGGCGGCGGCGACGGCCACGTCGACCATCCGGCTCGGGACGTTTGTCACCTCGCCGAACTTTCGGCATCCGGTGCCGTTCGCCAAGGATCTCGCGACGCTCGACGACATCTCGGGCGGACGGTTCCTGCTCGGTGTCGGCTCGGGAGCCGGAGGCACGTCCTTCGACGCGCATGTCCTAGGGACGCCAGAGCTGACGCCGCTGCAGCGCCACGAACGCTTCACCGAGTTCGTGCGCGACCTCGACGTCCTGCTGCGACACGAGACACCCGGCAGCGGTGGGATCAGCTTCACGGGCGACTGGTTCACCGCCAATCGTGCGCGGATGGTCGGCGAGCCGGCGCAGTCGCCGAGGATGCCGTTCGTGGTCGCCGCGGATGGCCCGAAAGGCCTGAAACTGGTGGCCGAACTCGGCGACGGTTGGGTCACACTCGGGCGCCCGGCGGCCGAGACGCCGGACGAGTGGTGGCGCGGGGTCGCAGAACTCTCGACCCGACTCGACGATGCGCTGGCCAGGGCCGACCGCGAGAGCTCGAGCCTCGACCGCTACCTCAGCCTCGATGTGTCCCCGCAATTCTCGTTCGAAAGCATCGGGGTCTGGGAGGATGCAGTCGGCCGCGCAGGAGAGCTCGGCTTCACCGACGTAGTCGCGCACTGGCCGCGCGCGGAGGGCATCTACGCGGGCAGCGAAGAAGTGCTCATCGAGGCCGCATCCCGGTTTTCCCGCTGACCCTCGCGGGACACCGTAGCCTTGGGGAATGGCTCTTCTCGTCCCCTTCAACGGCATCGATCCGACCGTTTCTGACACGGCGTTCGTCGCCCCCAATGCGACCCTGATCGGTGCCGTGACGGTGGGTGACGGCGCGAGCGTGTTCTACGGATCCGTACTCCGCGGCGACACCGACTCGATCACGATCGGCGCCCGTTCCAACGTGCAGGACAACGTCTCGATGCACACCGACGTGGGCCTCCAGCTCGTGGTCGGCACCGACGTCAGCATCGGCCACGGCGCGGTCATCCACGGCTGCGTCATCGAAAACGACTGCCTCATCGGGATGGGCGCGACCATCCTGAACCGGGCCGTGATCGGGGCCGGCTCGCTCGTCGCCGCCGGGGCCGTCGTGCTCGAAGGAACGGTCATCCCGCCCGGATCCCTCGTCGCTGGCGTTCCCGCGAAGGTGCGACGCGAGCTCACCGACGACGAGCGCGCGGGTCTCACGCAGAACGCGAGTCATTACGTCGAACTCGCGCGCAAGCACCGCGCAACTTCGTAATTCTCACGGTGCCGGAAGTGGCGTCCAAGGGAACCGCGTCGTCGTCAGCCCGTGTTCATAACTCAGCCTGAAATTCGAGATGGCGGTCGCGAGCCCCGGAAACTCGGGGGTCGAGCACGTTCGCCCGGAATCCAGGCTGAGTTATGAACGGCACAGGCCAGCCGCACGCGACCCGGGGCCGGACCGGGAAGGGGCCGGACCGGGAAGGGCCGGCCCAGACCGGGAAGTATCAGAACCGGATCGGCGGGAACGCTACGGCCGGGCGACGATGCCGGCGATCGAGACCGCGACGAGCGCGATGCCGGCAAGGGCTACGAGGATCCAGCCGAATGCACGTCGGGGGCGTTCCTTCACGGCGGCGATTCCAGCGCTCAGGCCACCGAGCAGCGCCAGTGCGCTGAATGAGAGCAGGTTTGCGATGCCGAGCCCGATGCCGGCGGCGATGAGAACCGAGGCGACGACGGTGGCGCCGCGCCAGATCGTCCTGGCGTCGGGTTGTTCCGGGTGCCTGCTCGCGGGCCTTGTGGGCAATTCCATTCGAGTCATGCTTCAACCCAACCGTTTTCGCGGCTCGATCGCGTCATCCTGACGTGTATTATGCGTCAGCCTGAGGGTGGGTTTGGCTAGTCGATCAGGTTTTGCACGAAGACGTGGGGCGTGAAGCCGGTGAGGTCGCCGATGCCTTCGCCCTGCCCGACGAGCTTGATCGGGATACCCGTCTTCTCCTGAACCGCAAGGACGAAACCACCCCTCGCCGATCCATCGAGCTTGGTCAGCACGAGACCCGTCACGCCAGCGTGCTCGATGAACGCCTCGGCCTGGTTGAGCCCGTTCTGTCCGGTCGTCGCGTCGAGCACGAGCAACACCTCCGCGATGGGCGTCTGCTTCTCGATCACCCGGCGGATCTTGGTGAGCTCGTCCATCAGGCCGCTCTTAGTCTGCAGCCGGCCGGCCGTATCGATCAGTACGATTTCGATGCCTTCGCGCTGCGCCTTCTCCACGGTCTGGAACGCCACGGATGCCGGATCCTGGCCCTGCTGCTGCGGCCGCACGATCTGCGCGCCACCGCGCTCGGCCCACGTCGCAAGCTGCTCGACGGCCGCCGCCCGGAACGTGTCCGCGGCCCCGACGACAACTGTGCGACCGTAATTGCCAAGGAACTTTGCGAACTTACCGATGGTCGTGGTCTTGCCGACACCGTTGACGCCGACCACGAGGACGACGGCGGGACGGTCGCTGAGGGTCAGAGTCGGATCGAGCCGGGAGAGGCGTTCCTCGAGGGTCTCGCGCAGCATCCGTTTCAGGTCCGCGGGATCCGTCGTCTTGAATTTCGCGACGCTCGCACGCAGCTCATCGATCAGGGAATCGGTGATGTCCGGGCCAAAGTCGGCGGAGATGAGGGCGTCCTCGAGGTCGGTCCACGTGTCATCGTCGATCGTCTTGCGCGCGAACATCCCCTTCAGAGCGCCCGACAGGGACCAAGGGGAAGCCATGCATCCAGCTTATGGGGTGGCTTCGCCGTGGATTTGCACGGGCTGCCGACGGAGCCGAACCACCGCGCGTGCTAACCCGCGACGGCCTCGTGCGCTACGCGCTGGCCGACGACGGCACTGATGCCATCCGCCCGCATCGAGACGCCGTAGAGGGCATCTGCGATTTCCATGGTGCGCTTCTGATGCGTGATGACGATGAGCTGGGAGGTCTGCCGAAGGTCCTCGAAGATGGTGAGCAGGCGACCGAGGTTGGCGTCGTCGAGGGCCGCCTCGACCTCATCCATGATGTAAAACGGGCTGGGGCGGGCCTTGAAGATGGCGATGAGCAGGGCAACAGCCGCCAATGATCGCTCACCGCCCGACAGCAGGGAAAGTCGCTCGATCTTCTTGCCAGCCGGCTTCACCGTGACCTCGATACCGGTCGTCAGCATGTTTTCCGGATCGGTCAGGTGGATGCTGCCGGTGCCCCCAGGGAACAGGATCGGGAACACCTGGTTGAAGGCCGCCCTCGTGTCTTCGAAAGCGCTGCCGAAGATGTCCTGCATCTTTTCGTCGATCTCCTCGATGATCGTGAGGAGATCCTTGCGCGTGTTCGTGAGGTCGGTCAGCTGCTCGGTGAGGAACTTGTGGCGCTGCTCGAGCGCCGCGAACTCCTCGAGCGCGAGCGGATTGACCCTGCCGAGCTGGCCGAGCTTGCGATCGGCGCGGGCGAGGCGCGCCTCCTGCTCCGC
>JAODMY010000059.1 GCA_025465535.1 Glaciihabitans sp. | reverse complement strand
CTCGCTCGTCGAAATTGTCGCGCATCCACTCCCATCCGACGGAGATCGGATGCGAGAACCAGGTTTTCTACGCTGGGAACCGCCTGCACCCTCTCAGCATCACCAATCCCGAAGGACGAGGCGGGAGGGATTCGGACCGCTGGGGATAGCGCGCAGAATTCTCGGCTGGGGTGGACTGGTCACCTCCGACGGACCACCCCGGCGTCTGCGGCACGGACCACCCCAGCGTCTGCGGCAGCAAATGGGTCGATACGGACAACACGGGCATCCGCGGCTGCCCTGATTGACCGCATTGACCGCATTGACCCATTTTGCGAACAGGCCACTTGCGGAGGGCTGAACAAGTGTTTAGCATCCTGAACATGCGTTTAGTCGAGCCGGATGATGCCACCACGAGGGCGCGGATCCGGGATGCCGCGATCCTCCTGTTCGGCCGCGATGGATTCCGCGAGACCACGGTTCGCGCGATCGCGCAGGAGGTGGGCGTCAGCGCGGCACTGGTCATCCACCACTTCGGCACGAAGGACGGACTCCGCCTGGCCTGCGACGAATTCATCATGGGCGAGGTGACGGCCCAGGCGGCCGGAATCGGCAACGGCGGGCAGGGAACGACCGCGGCCATCCAGAGCTGGCTCGGCGAGATGGACAAGCGGCGTCCGTGGCTCGCCTACATCTCGCGCCTCCTCACCGATGGATCGAGCACCAGCTCGACCAAAGACGACAGCAGCAACAACAGCAGCAGCGACACGAGCGTCGGCGACCGCCTGTTCGACGACTTCGTCTCCTACACAGAGCGGATGTTCGCCGACGGAGTCGCGGACGGCAGCGTCCACGAGTCGGTGGACCCGCACATGCGCGCCGTCATCCTCACCTCGTATGGGCTGTCGGTGCTCATCTTCGAGCGGCAGATCGGACGCGCCATCGGTGAAGCCGGCCTCACCAGCGCCGCCGCCGCCCGAATGACGATCCCCGCACTCGAGATCTTCACGCACGGCGTGTACACGAACGATGCCATGCTCCGTGCAGCCAAAGACGCCATCGCGACGAAGGGAAGCACACCATGAACTCGACCTACGCGCTCGAAACTCGAGCGCTCGCGAAGCACTACGGCAAGACCGTGGCGCTCCGCGGGATCGATCTCGCGGTCAAGCCCGGGACGGTTTTCGGCGTGATCGGACCCAACGGCGCGGGCAAGACGACGGCGATTCGGGTGCTGCTCGACATCATCCGTCCGTCGTCCGGAAGCGCTGAGGTGCTCGGCCAGAATCCGCGCACCGGCGGCACAGCACTGCGCCGCCAGATCGGATACGTCCCCGGCGAGCTGCGACTCGACGGCCGACTGACCGGAGCGACGCTGCTTCGCTACTACGAGAGCATCAGCGGCCCCGTCGCCCCCGGCGCGATCGAGGCGCTGGCCGGCCGACTCGACCTTGACCTCGGCCGCGCCGTCCACACTCTCTCGAAGGGCAACAAGCAGAAGCTCGGACTCGTGCAGGCGTTCATGCACGAACCCAAACTCCTCGTCCTCGATGAACCGACGAGCGGGCTCGATCCGCTCGTGCAACAGGAGTTCCTGCGGATGGTTCGCGAGGCGCGCGACAACGGCCAGACCGTGTTCCTGAGTTCGCACGTCCTGAGCGAAATCCAGCAGGCCGCGGATGAGGTTGCCATCCTTCGTGACGGCCGCATCGTGATCGTCAGCGACGTCGAATCCCTGCGCGAGACCGCCATCCGCCGGGTTCGAGTCGGGATCATGGATGCCGCGGCTTCCGCCGTCCAGGCCGCGCTGGCCGGCATCCCGCAGCTCACCGACCTGAAGCTCAGCGAGAACGGCGAGCTGCGCGTCGAGGCGACGGTCGAGGGAAACATCGATCCCTTCGTCAAGGCGATCGCCCGATTCACGGTGAGCGATCTCGCCCTGGAAGAGCCGGACCTCGAAGAGTCGGTGCTGCGGCTCTACTCGGCCCCGGAAGCCACCGATGAAAACTAGTGCCCTGCCTCTTTTCCGCCGCGCGATCGTCGACTCGTGGCGCGCGACGCTGGGCTGGAGCCTCGGGATCGCCGCGGCCATCCTGCTCTACATGCCGCTCTTCCCCGCCCTCGGTGGCAAAGACTCGCAGATGACGCAACTGCTCGACAACTTGCCGTCGCAGCTTGTCCAGACGCTCGGCTATAGCAATATCACGACCGGATCCGGATACGCGGAGGCCACCTTCTACGGGCTCCTCGGCTTCGTCCTGATGATAATCGCGGCGACCTCCTGGGGGACGGCGGCGATCGCGGGCGACGAGGAGAGTGGATCCCTCGAGCTGACGCTCGCGCACGGGGTCACCCGGACCCAGGTGGTGCTCGAGCGAACGCTCGGCGTCGTGATTCGGCTCGTCTGGCTCGCGCTGTTCAGCGCGCTTCTGATCCTCGCTCTCAACAACAGCTCCGAGCTCGACCTGAAGCCCGCGAACGTGTTCGCTGTGGCCGCGGCGTACCTCGGTCTCGGGCTGGTCTCGGCGACGCTCGGCATCGCCGTCGGCGCGCTCACCGGCCGCAAGGTCTACGCGACCGGTGCCGGTGCTGGGATCGCCGTCCTCAGTTACGCGCTCAACGCGATCGGCAGCCAGTCGAGGGATCTGGATGTCCTGCGCGACTTCACCCCGTACGGCTGGGCGTATCACCACACCCCCCTCACGAGCGGCGCGGACTGGGCCGGCCTCGTCCTGCTCTACGGCTTCTCTGTGCTGTTCGTGGTGATCGCGGTGATCGCCCTGCGCCGCCGGGACATCGCCGGCTGACTTGACCGTTACCGCGTGCGCACCACGCGCTGCTCGTTCCAGACCGGCTCGTTCGACTCGTAGACCCGGCCGTCGGCACCGAATACAAGGAAACGGTCGAACGAGCGCGCGAACCACCGGTCGTGGGTCACCGCGAGAACGGTTCCCTCGAAACGGCCGAGAGCATCCTCGAGTGCCTCCGCCGAAACCAGGTCGAGGTTATCGGTCGGCTCATCCAGCAGGAGAAGGGTCGCACCGCTCAGCTCGAGCAGCAGGATCTGCAACCGCGCCTGCTGTCCACCGCTCAGCGACTCGAAGGTCTGCTCGGCGCCATCCACGAGTCCGTAACGATCGAGCGCACGACTCGCTGCCTCGCGAGCCATGCCGCTTCGGTTGTCGTCGCCCCGGTGCAGGATATCGAGCAGCGTCCGCCCGACGAGGTCCGGATGCTGGTGCGCCTGCGCGAACCAGCCGGGCACGACCCGTGCCCCGAGCTTGGCGACACCGTCGTGCCGCACGGGTTCGAGGGTCGCCCCGACGCTCGTGAGGTGGCCGGCCCGCGGATCCGGATCCGATCCGCCGAGGGCGAGCAGGCGAAGGAAGTGCGACTTGCCCGATCCATTCGAGCCGAGCACGGCGACGCGCTCACCGAACCACACCTCGAGGTCGAAGGGCTTCATCAGCCCGGTCAGTTCCAGCTTTTCGCAGACGATCGCGCGGTTGCCGGTCCGGGATCCGCGAAGCCGCATCTTGAGATCCTGGTCGAGGGGTCGCTCCTGGGGCGGCCCTATCTCCTCGAACTTCTTCAGGCGGGTGAGCGCGGCCTGGTACCGCGACGCGAAGCTGTCCATCGCGGTCGCCTTGACCTTCAGGTTGTAGACGAGGAGCTTGATCTTGGCGTGCTCCTCATCCCAGCGGCGGCGGAGCTCATCGATCCTGCTCAGCCGATCTTCGCGGGCCTGGTGGTAGGTGGCGAAGCTGCCGCCGTGGGTCCAGGTGTCGTTGCCGGCGATGTTGACCTCGAGCGTGATGATGCGGTCGGCGGCCCGTGCCAGCAGCTCGCGATCGTGGCTGACCAGCAGGACTGTCTTCTGCGAGGCGATGAGCGAATCCTCGAGCCAGCGCTTGGTCGGAACGTCGAGGTAGTTGTCCGGCTCATCGAGCAGGAGTACCTGTTCCGGTCCGCGCAGCAGCGCCTCGAGGGCGAGACGCTTCTGCTCGCCACCGCTCAGGCTCGTCAGCTCGCGATACTTCGCCCGCTCGAACGGGATGCCGAGGGCAGCCATTGTGCACTTGTCCCAGACCGTCTCCTGGTCGTAGCCGCCGGCATCCGCATAGTCCGCGAGCGCTGTCGCGTAGGCGAGCTGGTTCTCCATGGTGTCGGCCTCGATGATCGCGAGCTCGGAGGCATCCAGCGCGAGAGTCGCCTGCCTGACCGCGGCCGGCGCGACCTCGATGAGCAGGTCGCGCACGGTCGAGGAATCGCGAATGTGCCCGATGAACTGGTCCATGACGCCGAGCCCGCCGTCGATGCTGATTGCACCGGAGTCGGCCTTGAGCTCTCCGCGGATGATCCGCAGCAGCGTCGACTTGCCTGCGCCGTTGGCGCCGATGAGAGCGGATGTCGTTCCCTCGCCCACCCGGAACGACACCTCATCGAGGAGCGGCCTGCCATCGCTGAGGGAATACGACACCGCGTTGACGTCGATGTATCCCATGGTGCAACTCCCTGCCTGGCGGACTGCGTTGGTGCTTGGGCCGCCGAGTGGGCAGCCGACCAGACTAACCAGCGCGCGCGAAACTGGCAAGCTGGTGTCATGACCGAGGTGCGCGCCGATCCGCTCGACCTGTTGCGAACGCGCACGAGCGAGAAGTGGCTGGCCTATCCGGCCGACGTCCTGCCACTCTTCGTCGCCGAGATGGACTACCCGCTCGCGCCCGTCATTGCCGACGCGATCGTCGACCGGGTCCGTGCATCCGACACCGGATACGTCGCCGGCTCGCTCCCGGTCGGGATCGCGTTCGCGGGCTTCGCCGCGCGCCGCTGGGGCTGGGATGTCGACCCCGGCTCGGTGATGACGACCACCGATGTCAGCGTCGGGATCGTCGAGATCCTCCGCCAGGTCACCGCGCCCGGCGACGGCGTCGTTATCTGCCCGCCGGTGTATCCGCCCTTCTTCGACCTGATCCCCGAGGCTGGCGCGAGGGTCGTCGAGGTTCCCCTGCTGGATGACGGCGGGGCCTGGTCGCTCGACCTGCAGGGGATCGAGGCCGCATTCGCCGCGGGGGCTCGCGCGTTCCTGCTGTGCAACCCGCACAATCCGGTCGGACTCGTGCACTCCCGTGCCTCACTGGAGGCCGTTTCGGTGCTGGCTGCGCGGTACGGCGTGACGGTCGTGAGCGACGAGATCCACGGCCCACTCACGCTGTCGCTCGCCGAATTCATCCCCTATCTGACGGTGTCGGATGCCGCCCGCGAGCACGGCCTCGTCGCCACGTCGGCGAGCAAGGCGTTCAACCTCGCGGGCCTGAAGTGCGCGCTGATGGTCGCCGCATCGGAGCGTGGACGCGCTGTCCTTGCGGCGATGCCCGTCGAGGTGCTGATCCGGACTTCGCTTCTCGGCCAACACGCGTCGGTTGCCGCGTTCACCCACGGCGACGACTGGCTCGACGGAACCCTGACCGCCCTCGAAACCGGCAGCGCGCTGCTCGGCTCATTACTTGCGTCGAAACTACCCGGCGTGGTTTTCCGGCCGCCGGGCGCGAGCTACCTCGCCTGGCTGGACTTTCGGCCGCTGGGCTGGGGCGAGGATCCGAGCATCCGTGCCCTCAAGGCCGGCGTCGCGCTGAACGCCGGACCGACGTTCGGCGCCGAGGGTCGCGGATTCGCGCGCCTCAACTTCGCCTGCGCGCCGGATGTCCTCACCGAGGCGATCCGTCGCCTGGCTCTTGTTGGTTGAGTAGCGCGGTGGAGCTATGGCAA
>JAODMY010000048.1 GCA_025465535.1 Glaciihabitans sp. | reverse complement strand
GTCCACGCCTCGCGCAACTCGGCTGGCACCCGGGTCGGTCGGTTCGTCTCGGCCGACACCATCACGACCGTCGTCGCGGCACGCGTGTACATGATCCGCGGCTCGACACCGATGGGCGAGAAGATCTCGTAGCAGACGTCCATGCTCGCCCCGCCGAGCGCTCCGGCCCACATCTCGATGTCGAGGGGCGCGCGCATGTACGGGATCGGCGCGAGGTATTCGATCTCCTGGCGCGCGATCAGGGCGAGCGAGTCCGCGCCGGGACGGACGTCCATTACCGCGGTGGGAGGTCCGCCCTCGACGCCGTCATCCTGGCGCCACATCGCCTGGATGCGCGCCTCCTCGAGCAGGCGGAGCATCTCGGCGTTGTTGACGTGCGCGTAGGCGTCGAAATCCGACCAGCGCAACGGAATCTGGACGTGGATGCGGGTCATGCTGCCCCGGCTAGTCCCTGGTCAGCTTGCGGTAAGCGCTGCGGTGCGGCTTCGCTGCATCCGGACCGAGGCGCTCGACCTTGTTCTCCTCGTACGCCTCGAAGTTGCCCTCGAACCAGTGCCAGTAACCGGGGGTTTCGTCCGAACCCTCATACGCGAGGATGTGCGTCGCGATTCGGTCGAGGAACCACCGGTCGTGAGTGATGACCACGGCACAGCCGGGGAATTCGAGCAGTGCGTTCTCGAGGCTGCCGAGGGTCTCGACGTCCAGGTCGTTAGTCGGCTCGTCGAGCAGGAGGAGGTTTCCGCCCTGCTTGAGCGTGAGCGCGAGGTTCAGGCGGTTGCGTTCTCCACCGGAGAGAACGCCGGCCTTCTTCTGCTGGTCGGGACCCTTGAAACCGAACTGCGAAACGTAGCCGCGGCTCGGGATCTCCGTCTTGCCGACCTGGATGTAGTCCTGGCCGTCCGAGACGACCTCCCAGAGCGTCTTGGATGGATCGATACCGCCACGGTCCTGGTCGACATAGGAGATGTCGACCGTCTCGCCGATCTTGAGATCCCCACCATCGAGGGGCTCGAGGCCCGTGATGGTCTTGAACAGCGTGGTCTTTCCCACACCGTTCGGACCGATGACGCCGACGATGCCGTTGCGCGGAAGCGTGAACGTGAGGCCATCGATGAGCACGCGCCCGTCGAACCCCTTCTCCAGCTTCTTCGCGTCGATGACCTGCGCACCGAGGCGCGGGCCAACCGGGATCACGAGTTCCTCGAAGTCGAGCTTGCGAGTCTTCTCGGCCTCGTTGACCATCTCCTCGTAGCGCGCCAGGCGAGCCTTCGACTTGACCTGGCGGCCCTTCGCGTTGCTGCGCACCCACTCGAGCTCTGAGGAGAGTCGCTTCGCGAGCTTCGCATCCTTCTTGCCCTGGACCTCGAGGCGCTCGCCCTTCTTCTGAAGGTAGGTCGAGTAGTTGCCCTCGTAGGGATAGAGGTGGCCGCGGTCGACCTCGGCGATCCACTCCGCGACGTGATCGAGGAAGTACCGATCGTGGGTCACGGCGAGGACGGCACCGTGGTACTTCGCCAGGTGCTGCTCGAGCCAGAGAACACTCTCGGCGTCGAGGTGGTTGGTGGGCTCGTCGAGCAGGAGGAGGTCCGGCTTCTGCAGCAGGAGCTTGGTCAGCGCGACGCGGCGCTTCTCTCCACCGGAGAGGTTGGCGACGGTCGAGTCTCCGGGCGGCGTGCGAAGCGCATCCATCGCCTGTTCGAGTTGGGAGTCGAGATCCCAGGCATCGGCGGCATCGATCTCTTCCTGCAGGGTGCCCATCTCGGACAGCAGCGCGTCGAAGTCGGCGTCCGGCTCGGCCATCGCCATCGAGATCTCGTTGAACCGGTCGACCTTGGCCTTGATCGGGCCAACACCCTCCTGGACGTTCTCGAGGACCGTCTTCGACTCGTCGAGTTCGGGTTCCTGCATGAGGATGCCGACGCTGTATCCGGGGCTCAGTCGCGCTTCACCGTTGCTGGGTGTGTCGAGGCCCGCCATGATCTTCAGGATCGTGGATTTTCCCGCGCCGTTGGGGCCGACAACGCCGATCTTCGCTCCCGGAAGGAACGACATCGTGACGTCATCCAGAATGAGCTTGTCGCCAACCGCTTTTCGGGCGCGGACCATCGAGTAAATGAATTCGGCCATTCCCCAAGTCTATGTTCCGCCCGGCCACCGGTTGATCGCGGCGAGAGGTCCTCCTACACTCAATTGCACGACGAGGAAACCTCGTTTGGGGTGCATCCCTGATCTAAGTCAAGGGGACCGACATGCGTGCGTTCAATCCAGTCATCGCAGCCGTCGGCGTTGCCGCGCTTCTCCTCGTCTGCGGATGCACGGCGATCGGGCCGAAGCTGTCATCCACACCAACAGCGCTCGCGCTTCCCACGAGCGTGCCTGCAGCGACAAGACAGTTGGGCGTCACCACCTGTGCCAGCAATGCAATCTCTATCGCCTTCGGCAAGAAGCTGCTCGGCTTTGCGTCGTGTGCAGGAATCTACATTTCGACAAATAAGCCAGCACACGTATACATGTCACCCGGTCAAACAATCCAGGTTAAGGGCGTCGAAGAAAACGGCGGCACGATCTCGGCCGACCACCCCGACCTGGTCACCGCGAACGGGAGCACCATAACTGCCACCCACCGCGGCTTGACCGATATCCGGTTTACCAACGTTGTGAACGGGTGTTACCTCAGTTCGGGAAATCAGAAGCCAAAGCAACTACCGAGCGAGCAGTGTGTCGCGTTCGTGCTCGTGGTGCGTTGATCCCGTAATCACTTTTCGAGGGTCGTTCACCAGTTGATGGTGCGAGTCTCGCCGATCAGGCACTTGCCGGTCGACATCACCGGCGCGGTCGTCGACTCGAATTTGACGTTCCCGGCCTGCCCGATGAGGCAGGTGCCGTTCACCTTGACCGAGAACTCGATGTTCCAGGCCGCGAGTCCGATCGACGTCTTGTCTGGCGTGATTTCCATGTTCTTCTTGTCGAAGCCGTGGGCGACGAAGTAGTCGACGATGGTGCGCCCGTTCGCGCCCTCATCGTGATCGAGCAGTGCGTGCCCGACCAGGTTGAAGTACGCGAGATTCTCGGCCGCCGACCCCGCTGGGTCGTAAACGGGAATCGCGGTCGACGTGCTCGACGGTGTGGGAATTGGCGACGCCGATGCCGGCTTCGGCGAGGCCGATGGCTCGGCTGCGGAGTTGGACTGCACGCATCCGGCGAGCGCAAAACTCGCCGCGAAGAGAAGCGCTGCAATCGCGACGCGCGGTCCTGCGGATCCCCCGAACTCCGGACGGATGTCGCTCCCGCGCTTCCTAGCCATCGTGCGTCCCCCTAGGAGTGGGCGCGATCACACGTCCATCAGCGAGATTCTAATGGGCCGATTCTTATCCGACCTCCTAGACGTGCAGTTCGGCCGGGCGTAGGTTATCCGCAATGATTCGTGAAACTTCTTCGGGCCCGGCCGAGCTCGCCTCGGTCGCGCTCGACATCCGGGACGGGCGCTCAACGGTCGTGTTCACGCGGGACTTTCTGGATGCGCCGGAACGTGTCTGGATCGCGCTCACGGACCCGGAGCAGCTGGCGCTCTGGGCGCCGCACACGGCCGATCGCAATCTCTCCAGCGTCGGAAAGGTCGTGTTCACGATGCTCGGCGGCGTGGATGACGGGACGCCCGCCTTTGACGTGCCGGGTGCCGTGCTCATCGCTGACAAGCCGACCACGCTCGAACACAGCTGGGGCACCGACGTGTTGGAGTGGCGGCTCGACGCGGTCGACGCACTCGACGAAGCCGCGGGCTCCAGGCTCACCCTTCGCCACACTCTTTCCGACCCCGGGATGGCATCCGCGGTCGCCGCCGGCTGGCACCTGTGCCTCGAGGTTGCCGATGCGGTGCTCGCAGGAAAACCGACCGCGCCCGTGCGTGGTTCTGAAGCGTTGAAGCACGGCTGGCAGGATCTCAACGAGCGGTATGCCGCGGCCCTCCGAGTCGAGCCGTCCCGGATCGACCAGACCTAGAACGGCGTTACGTTCTCGGCGCCCACGCCGGCAAGCACAGCAGGCCGATCGGTGGGAGCCTCCCCCTCTGTCGATCCGTCCGCTGAGTCATCCGTCGCGGCGGCGGCATCGATTGCGGCAAGAGCCGCATCAGTGGGGAACGTCGCCGAGCCCTCCGCACCCCCGTGCGCCTCGAGCGGCGCGGAAACGGTATTGCGGGAAAACGCAGCGGTACCCCAGGAGAGATCGTGACCGATCGCGTCGGCCTCGACATCGATGTTTGTTCCGGCCTTGTCGCCGCTCTCCCAGTCACGGATCCGCAATCGACCGGTGACGACCACCCGCTCACCCTTCTTCACCGAAACCGCGGCATTGGCGGCGAGCTGGCGAAAGGTGGTGACCGTGTACCAGTTCGTGTCACCGTCGACCCATTTCTCCTGGGCGCGATCGAATCGGCGCTGCGTCGAGGCGAGACGAAAGCTCGTGATCGCGAGCCCCTCGCTGGTGGTGATCGCTCGGGGAATCGTCGCAACGACTCCGGTGAGCGTGATGATGTCTGACATTTGTTCCTCCGTCGCGTAGCAGTCACCGAACCGTGACTAGCGGGACGAAGCCGAAGCGACACTCGTGCCGGGAAGCCGCTCCGGCCCCGTCATGCACCAGTGTCAGCGAGTCGTCGATCACAAAACCATCGGCCACCTCCCGTTGGGGAGGCGGCCGATGTTTGCCGTGCTGAGAGGGAGTGGAGCGAGGTGCTAGTGCTCCCTGAATTCCGGCCAATCCGAGCCCGGCGCAAGAGCCGCGTACAGCGCGCTCTTGGCGACCGTGAGCGACGGGTACGTCGCTCGAGGTTCGACATCCGTCATTAATCGAAAGGTGAAGCCGTCATGCGCGGCCTGGATTGATCCCAGAGCGCCAGCCGGCCCGAAGGCGACCCAGGTGTGCGCTGCGACCATAGTTTCACTCGTCATTGAGTTCCTTTTCGCTAAACGATCCCCGTGTGTAAATCGGGTACAGCTCATTCTGCGCCAGAAAGTGCACAAATGGGCTGGAAGTTCTTGAGGGTTCGCCAAGTGAATGAAGCCGGGAATGCCGTGACCACAGGCAGCCCTAGGCTTGTCTCATGCCTTACTCCGCCGCGGAAACGCGCTATGACTCCATTGACTACAAGCGTGTCGGGAAGAGCGGGCTCAAGCTGCCCGGCATCTCTCTCGGCCTCTGGAACAACTTCGGAACAGACCGTCCGCTTGACACGCAGCGAGCGATTCTCCGCCGGGCATTCGACCTCGGAATCACCCACTTCGACCTCGCGAACAACTACGGCCCGCCGGCAGGATCGGCAGAGTCGAACTTCGGAATCATCTACGGCCAGGACTTCGTTCCCTACCGCGACGAGCTCATCATCGCGACCAAGGCGGGCTACAACATGTGGCCGGGTCCGTACGGCGAGTGGGGATCGCGCAAGTACCTCCTCTCCTCGCTTGACCAGAGCCTCGGCCGGATGGGACTCGACTACGTCGACATCTTCTATTCGCACCGCCCCGACCCTGAGACGCCCATCGAGGAGACCATGGGCGCGCTCGCGACCGCCGTCCACTCGGGCAAGGCGCTCTATGTCGGCGTCTCGAACTACAGCCCGGAGCAGACGCTCGCCGCGGCCGCCGCGCTCGCGGAGCACAACATTCCGCTGACCATCCACCAGCCGCGCTACAACATGTTCGACCGTCACATCGAGGATGGTCTCTTCCCCGTCCTCGACCGGGTAGGCGCCGGCAGCATCGTCTTCTCGCCACTCGCGCAGGGGTTGCTGACCGATCGCTACATCGACGGAAAGGTCCCCGCGGATTCGCGCGTCGCCGAGGGCCGCTGGCTGAACGAGTCGACGATCACGGATGACTACCTCGCCCGCGTGCGCGCGCTCAACCACATCGCGAACGAACGTGGCGAAAGCCTCGCCCAGCTGGCGCTGACCTGGGTGCTTCGGCACCCTCAGGTCACGTCCGCGCTGATCGGCGCCTCAAGCGTCGCGCAGCTCGAGAACAACGTCGGCACGCTCGCGAAGCCCGCGCTCACCGCGGAGGAGATCGCCGCGATCGAGCCTTTCGCGGTCGATGGTACGAGCCTGGGCTAAACGCTCCAGCGGACGTAGTCACATCGCGCGGTTGTTGGTCGTATCTGTGTTCGAATGTCGGCGGCGCAACCTAATCTGAAATCGTCCTTGTTCGGTCGGCCGGCTGCACACGAAAGATTCAGATGACCACTCTCGCGTTCACAGAAATCCCCACCCTCAATCGCTTTGGTATCGCTCTGGTTCAGCTTCACGATGAGCTGTGGCGGGTGACCCGCGGATCGGGCGAAGTACTCGGTTACATCGAGTCCTTCCTCGACCGCGGGCACCGGCGGTTCCGAGCCAAGCGAATGTTTACGGCGCAGCGTCCGTCCCTGCCTCTCGGCGAATTCTGGAGTATTGACGACGCGGTCGACTGCTTCCGCTTCAGTTAAAGGTGTGTTCGCTTCACGTTTCGGACACACGTCGCAAGATCTTGGCGCTTGCTATGACCACGAGTAGTCTCCACACCATGCAGTGGTGGAATGACTTCGTAACCTGGTCCAATTCGGCGACGGGCACGCGGATAATTACGACCGCGATATTGCCATTCATTGCCATCGTTGTTGCGGGGGTGTTGGCCGCGCTCATCGCTCGGGCCTCATCCAAACGCGTCATCGACCACCAGAACCGCGAGATCAAAGCTGCCGCGATCATGGCACTCATCGGTGCCGGCCGGCGAGCGGCAGTCTGGAGTTCACTCGGCGCAGACGCGAAGCAGCACGTCGATTCCCTCATCAGCGAGGCAGACCTGCGGATGCGCCTGCTACCGGTGACCGGGGCGATCGCCGCGGCGGACTGGGCCGCACACGAGCTCGAAGGCATGAAGAAGAACTCCTCGAACTTCAGCTTCAAGGCCGAACAGACATTCTTCGACTATCGCGACCGACTTCTCGACTGGCAGCTGCGTCCCGCGAAGGCCAAGAAGCTCTTCGCCTTCGACCTCGTGCAATGGCAGTACGAGGATGGCGAGACGTCGCAGAGCTCCCTCGTCATGCAGCAGCAGGAGTGGGCGAGCGCGCATGTGGAGTCGTCAACCACACCGCTGATCAGTGGGGCCGCGGCAAAGACACCGCTCTCCCCTGTTCGTCCAGCCTCACCCGCTGTGTCCTCACCCGCTGTGTTTTCACCTGCCACGCCGTCACCCGTCGTACCGTCGCCCGCTGCACGCGTGGCTTCCCCCGTCTCGCCTTCCTCCGCTCCCACGCACACCACGACCAACATGGCGGCTGCGCCGTCGACAGATACCGAAGCGACGGATACCGAAGCGATCGACGCCGAAGCGATCGACGAGACCTCGGATCCCGTCGCTCCTCCCGTCAACGCCGGAGTCGTGCGCCAGCGCACAGCGCCGGAGCAGTCGGTGGAGAAGAGCTAGACCCTCGTGCCGATTACTACGGTCGCGTAGTACTCGTCCGAGGTCGCGACGCGGGTCACCAGTCCCGCCAGTTCGAACGCCTCGACAGTCAGCGGCGCCTGGCGCTCGCTCGTTTCGATCAGGAGATGACCGCCGGGCGCAAGCCACGCCGGCGCCTCCCTGGCCACCCGACGCTGAATGTCGAGGCCATCCTCTCCCCCGTCCAGCGCGACCTGCGCCTCGTGGAGTCGCGCTTCCGGCGGCATAAGCCGAATCTCATTGGTTGGCACGTACGGCGCATTGACGGCGAGGATGTCGACCCGGCCCCTGAGCTCAGTCGGCAACGGATCGAACAGGTCGCCCTCGAACACCCGGCCCGGTGCGAGGATGTTGCGGCGAGCGCAGCGGACCTCCGCCGGATCGATGTCCGCCGCGTACAGCTCGATCCCCGTCAGGTTTGCCGCGAGCGCGGCGCCGAGCGCGCCCGTCCCGCAGCACAGGTCGACAACGACGGGGTCGGATCCGGCAAGGGCGATGGCCTGCTCGACCAGGAACTCCGTCCGCCGCCGCGGCACGAACACCCCCGGCTCGACCAGGATGCGCAACCCGAAGAACTCCGCCCAACCGACGATCTGTTCAAGCGGCAGCCCATCGACCCGGCGCTGCACCATCCGCTCGAGCTCATCGGGCGCGGACGCCGCCTCAAGCAGGATGCGCGCCTCGTCTTCCGCGAACACGCATCCGGCCGCCCGCAGGCGGGCGACGATCTCGGATTC
>JAODMY010000151.1 GCA_025465535.1 Glaciihabitans sp. | reverse complement strand
CTCAGCGCGCCGGAGAGGCGGTCTCATGAAGGAGACCGTCACAGATGAGCTCGGCAACCTCCGCCAGGAAAACGTTGGATCGTTCGGCGTCCGAAGGTTGGTTCGCCGGGCGGTCGGGAATGCTGCGATCCGCGAGGACTGCGACCCAGGCACGCGCCGCCGCCCGCATGCGCGCCGCGGGGATCGCCTTGCCGAGGCTCTGCTGGAGGACACGCTCGACCACATCCTGCAGGTGGCGGCGATGCTCACCAAGGCTGGCCCGCACTTCGGGATGCGTGCGTTCCTCTCGCCAGATAATGACGCGAAGCACGTCAGAGTCGTGTTGCGCCTCCCTCAACCGGGACGCGAGGTTCAGCAACGACCGAACCGGATTGCCGTGTTCGACGACAGATTCGAACTCGATAGTGGCCGCGTCCATGCGTTCGCCCACGAGGGCACGAAGCAGATCCGTCTTCGCCGGAAAGTAATAAAAGAGGAGACCCTTGGGGACCGCCGCAAGCGTCGCGACCGCGGAAGTCGCGGTCGCGTCGAACCCGTTCCGCGCGAAGAGCGTCTCAGCCGCATCCAATATGCGCGCACGGGTGTTAGCGGTTTCGCCCACAGGGGTCTCCTCGTCGGGTTGGTAAGTCGGTCAGATGACCACCGTGATGATCAGTGCATGACCGTGCGATGAGGCATGTGAGTCATCGGTTGCATAGCGAGTGCCGCGACGACGATCGTCACTGCTCCACCCACCCACGAGACCCAGGCCACTCCGGGTTGCGAAGAGTACGCACCCACCCAGGGCGAGATGAACAACAGGACGCCAAGGATGCCCTGTACCCATTCCATCGCCATGATTTTCGGGAAGGCAAGGTTCACGAGCCCCGAGATGATCAGCAGGATTCCAAGAATCAGCATCAGCGCGAGAGATGCACCCATCGCGGGCATCCAGATTGCTGACAGTACGACAACAACACCGACGACGACAGCCGCCCAGTCTTCCCACCGAGTCCATTTACGCATCGAAACCATCCTCCTTCAACGACGGCCCCCGCTCGGGAGTCTTACCGTCATTTTAGATTTGATTGACCGCCCGGTCAATGATCGATTCGAGGAGGTAGGGACCAAAGCCTCTATCGCTCCATCGGCCGCCTTGCGAAAGTGGGATCAACCTTTCGGGAGGGCAGCGGGATGGAACACCAGGGCGTCGCCGATACAACCGTTCAGAGCAGTGGCGTCGTGCCCTCAAGTTTCAGAACCAGAACGATGAGACCTGTCTGCATTCACTATGGCGGGCACGATTTTATTGCCTCACCCGAAATGGCAGGGATCTTCTTGCGCCACGCGCAGCAACTGGTCGACGATGACGACGCGCAACTCGTGCCCCTGCTCCACCGCGACGGTATCGAATTGCTGTACGTCGACGCGGCGATCCCGTTCTTCGTCCGTGACGCAACCGACGAACCCAAGCGCTGAGGATTCGGGACTCAGACAGCCCTCAGCGCACCTTCGACGCGCGTCCCGCTCGCGGCGCCGGTGATGGTGATTGGCATGGATCTGGTGACGGCGAGCATCTCGATGCCGCCTTCGTGAAGCAGGGGCACCAGCTCTGAGCCGCCCTCTGCGATGACCTCCTCCGACCGACGCAGGAAGATCCTTGCCATGCTGACGCGCGTGAAGAATTCACGGCCCACACAGCGGATAACAACCACTTCCTCTATTCCGAGGGCGGCCAATGAGGATGCGCCGGACTGGCAAGGGAGCGAGGCCCTCCCGATCAGGCGGGCGACGACATCCACGACTGCACGGCCCTCGGGGCCAATGGGTTCACCGACAGCGTCGGTACGACTTCGCCGTACTGTGACCGCCATAGGAATCCCCCTTGAAGTTATGTGCAAAATCCTCACATGAATAGAAAGATTGGTCTACTCCCGGAGCGGGTGAACCTATCGGGTGAGGGTCAAGGAGATCGAATCAGACGCCCGGCCCGAGTCTCCAATAGCTTCGCCACGAGGAGTTCGCCGTCCACGTCTCCGAGTTCGGTCAGAGCCTCCTTGTACAGATCCGTGACGTGCGTCGAAATCTCGAAGGGTGAACCGGTGTCCTTCGCCAGGCCAGTGAGAGTTTCGAGTTCTTCCACGCACCGGCTCAGCGCGAAGGACTCCAGGTAATCGCCACGGAACAACGCCTCAGTCGAGTCGTCGATGAACCTGCTGCCGCCGGCACTCTGCGCCAGGGCGTCGCGAAGTGCGCGGACGTCGAGTCCCATCGCTTGTCCAAGGAGAAGGGATTCGGTGACAGCGGCGGCTTGCCCGAACCAGAGCAGGTTTGCCAGCAGTTTCGCGACCTGTCCGTGCCCGGGTTCGGTGCCCATCCATTGGATTCCACCCTGCCTGCCCAGCTGTTCCAGGATGGGCCGGACCGTCTCGACGTCAGCGGGTGAGCCGTCCGCGAAGAATTTCAAGGTACCCGAAGCGGCATCGTCCGGGCCCCCGCCCATGGGAGAGCCGACGCTTCGAATCTGTCGTTGGCCGGCCTCAGCCGCGATGCGTTTGGACACCCGCGGATCCCCGCTGGTGAAGTCCAGCCACAGGGACCCGGGTCGCATCGACCACAGCGCTCCATCCGGAGCAAGCATTGCCGCTTCGAGTTCCTTCGGCCCCGGGAGAACAGTCACGAGGACGTCCACGTCGGCGGCGACCGCAGCGACGCTCTCCGCCCAACCCGCGCCAATACGGTCGGCGGAAAGGCGAGCCCCTTCGGCCGGATCATGGACGGTGACAGCGAAGCCACCCTCGACCAGCCGACGACAGATCGGGGCCCCCATCCGACCCAAACCGAGCATTCCGATCATGAGCATTCTGACCCCTTCCGCAGCTGCGACCCTATCCGAACCCCGAGATCACGAACCATTGTCGTGGTGATTGCGCCCTGCCAAGGCGATGAGATGACGATGTCGAGTGACCCGCTGGCTGGCGCGTCAAGGCGAGCCGGTCTCGCACTGTTGTGGGCACTCCCACTCGCGCTAATCGTCGGTATCAGTACCTGGATCCCGACAGACATCGCGCTGTGCGGGATAAGTGGATGCGGTGGCGGTGGATTCGGCGCTGGCCGCCTATCGCTAGAGAGCAGTGTTACCGGGAAACTTTCGCTTTCCGCAGGTCGACCAGAGCTTCTGCGACGCGATTGAGTTCATCATCCGTAGTCGTTGCGGTGAGCGAAAATCGCACCGCAGTGAGGGCGATGTCCGCGCTACGCCCCATTGCAAGGAGTACGTGGGATGGTTCGTCGCGTCCAGCCGCGCAAGCGGCCCCGCTCGAGCACAGGATGTTGTGCCGCTCGAGTTCGACAAGCAGGCTCTCGCCGCTGACGTTTCCGAAGGTGAATGATGCGCTGTTGGGTAGCCGGCTCTCGCGAGGCCCCGTGAGCGTCGCGCCCGGAACTGTACTGAGCACTCGGTCGATAAAGCGATCTCGAACTTCGGAGATACGCACTGAGTCATCATGGCGCTCGCGTTCCGCGAGCTCGAGTGCAGCCGCAAATCCCACAGCGCCAGCGACGTTCTCGGTACCCGAGCGTCGACCCCTTTCCTGGCCGCCACCGTGGATGGTTGGTTCGAGCGCGATGCCACCGCGTACGGCGAGAACGCCGATACCCTTCGGGGCACCGACCTTATGGCCAGACAGCGCCAGCGAGGTAACGCCAAGGGCGCGAGTGTCGAGCGAGAGCCAGCCGGCGGCCTGAACGGCGTCGACGTGGAGCGGAACACCGCGCGCTGACGTCACCGCAGCGAGTTGTTCGATCGGCTGGATCGCCCCCACCTCATTGTTTGCGTACATTGCGGCGACCAGCGTGGTGTCGTCACGGATGCGGGATGCAACCTCGTCAACGTCGACAACCCCGTCGGCATCCACGCCAACGACGGTGATTTCGAATTCGTGGAATCGCGCCAGATAGTCGCACGACGCGAGCACCGCCTCGTGCTCAATCGCCGTCGTCACGATGTGGCGCCCCCGCGGTGCGCCCAAGGCGATTCCCTTGATGCCCAGGTTGTCGGCCTCGGTGCCGCCGGAGGTGAATATGACGTCGGATGAGCGAGTATTCAGCACAGCGGCAACCGATTCGCGCGCCAGGTTCAGCGCAGTAGCGGCCGAGGTGCCGAGTCCGTGGACACTGGAGGGGTTGCCGAACTCGCCTGTAAGGTAGGGCCACATCGCCTCAAGGACTTCCCTCCGCACGGGGGCGGTCGCTGCCTGGTCGAGATAGATCACAAGGTCACTTCGATGTCGAGCCCGAGGTCAAGCGATCGAACGCTGTGCGTGAGCGCGCCAACCGAGATGATGTCGACCCCGGTGCGCGAAATCATGCCGACGGTGGCGAGCGAGACGTTCCCGCTCGCCTCAACAAGAGCTCGCCCACCCACCATGCGTACGCCTTCGAGCAACTCGTCGGGTGTGAAGTTGTCGAGCATGATGGTGTCGATACCGGCCGCCATGACCGCGTCGATCTGGTCGAGCCTGTCGACCTCAACCTCAAGATGAGTGGTGTGCGACAGCCGCTCACGCACGGCGAGGAGCGCGGCGGTGAGGTCCTGGCCGTCGGCCGTGAGGATGGCGAGGTGGTTGTCTTTCGCCATGACGGTGTCGGAGAGCGAGAAGCGGTGGTTGTGTCCACCGCCGCAGCGCACCGCGTGCCGTTCGAATTGGCGGAGTCCGGGCGTGGTTTTGCGCGTGTCGACGATTCGGGCGTGCGTGCCGGCCACCTCGGCGACGTAGCGGGCAGTCTCGGTCGCGATCCCTGACATCCGCTGGACGAAGTTGAGCGCAACCCGCTCCGCCTGGAGCACAGCGCGTGCAGGTCCCACTATCTCGGCGAGGACATCACGCCCGCCGAAGTGGGTCCCATCGGCAACCGATCCGGTGACGGCGATCGTCGGATCCGTTAGCGTCATCGCCGCGGTGAACACGGCCCCTCCGCTGAAGACTCCCGGCTCCCTCGCAACGAGTCGCGCCGTGGCGATCGCGTTCGCGGGGATGAGAGTCTCGCTCGTGAGATCTCCCCAGGGGGCGTCCTCGCTGAGCGCTGCCGCGACGACGGAGTGGATGTGCGTGGTGGTCAACATTTGGTGACGGCCTTTCTTGCCAGGTCGGCGTGGCGAGCGAATGTTGGATCAGCGTGCGGGAAATCGGATCGAAAATGGGCACCGCGCGACTCGCGGCGCATGCGAGCGGACGCGACGATAACGCGGGCGAGGTCGAGCAGGTTTCTGGTCTCGGCTGCCGCGACCGCCGCAATGGACGTCGCCGAAGCCGGCGGGGCGGCGACGTACCAGCGCGCGAGTTGAGTCGCAGCCTCCGTGAGGGATTTCTCGTCACGGAACAGCCCAGCCGTGCTCCACATCAACGACTGAAGGCTGGCACGGTCGACCGGCTCGGAGGGATCCACCTGCGGCTCTTCGGCTATCGCACCAAGCGCGGGCTCGGCGTCATCCGGCCACGGCTCGGCCAGCGCATCAACACAACGCCAACCAAAAACCAGCCCCTCGAGTAGAGAATTTGAGGCGAGCCGGTTGGCCCCGTGTACGCCAGTGGAGGCGACCTCGCCAACGGCGAAGAGCCCGGGTATCGAAGTGCGCCCCCATTCATCGGTGCGCACCCCGCCCATCCAGTAGTGCGCTGCGGGAGTTACCGGTATCGGATTGTTGAGCCAGTCAAGTCCCAGGTGCGCGGTGGCCGCAGTGATACCCGGGAACCGCCGCTTGAGGAAGGCGGCACCCAGCGCTGTTGCATCCAGCAGGACTGCGGCGCCGCCCTGTGCGGCCGTCCTGCGCGCGATACCGCGGGCAACGATGTCGCGCGGTGCCAGTTCGGCGTCGGGGTGCTCGTCCGTCATGAAACGGTGTCCCGATGAATCCACGAGCACGGCTCCCTCACCGCGAACAGCCTCGGAGATGAGGAAATTGCCGGGCATCGCAAGTGTCGTCGGATGGAACTGGTAGAACTCGAGATCGCGCAGTGCCGCCCCAGCCCGCAGGGCAAGCGCGACGCCATCACCAGTTGACACCGCCGGGTTGCTCGTGTGCGGATACAACTGCCCGCCGCCGCCGGTCGCGAGAACGACGGCGTCGGCCTCGAGGGATTCGACGATGCCGTTCGGGTACATCAGTACCGCCCCAACGACCCGGTTCGCGTCGATGATGAGTTCCTCAACAAACACGTGCTCGAGAATCTGAACGCGCGATTTACGCGCGGCCGCTACCAACACGGCCTGGACCTCCGCGCCCGTTCTGTCCCCGCCGGCGTGCACGATGCGGTCGCGAGAATGCGCGGCCTCGAGGCCGCGGGCGAGCTCACCTCCATCGCGATCGAAGGCGACGCCAAGGTCGATGAGGTCGCGAACGCGCATCGGGCCTTCTGTGCAGAGGATGTCCACTGCGCGACGCGAGTTCAGGCCGCCCCCGATCCGGACCGTGTCGTCGGCGTGAATGCGGGCGCTGTCACCGTTGAACAGTGCGGCGGCGATACCGCCCTGCGCGTAAATTGATGCCCCTTCGCCAAGGGCGGTCTTGGTGATCAGGGTTACCTGGTGCGTAGTGCTGGCCCGGACGGCCGCGACCAACCCCGCGACGCCCGAACCGATAACGAGAGCGGTGCGTGCCTTAGTCACCGATCACCCGCGCGACGGATCCGCCTGGGCGCGCCGCGAGCATCCGATCGAGCGCAATCCGCGCGGGGACGGCAACGTCGTCAGCAACCACAATGCGATTCAACACGTCGCCATCGACGAGCGCCTCGAGCACCCAGGCGAGATAGCCGGGGTGGATACGGTACATGGTCGAACACGGGCAGATGACGGGGTCGAGGCTGAAAATCCGGTGTTGCGGATACTGGTTCGCGAGCCGATTCACCATGTTGATTTCGGTGCCGATCGCGAATGTCGTTGGCTCGGTCGCTGCAGCGATCTCCTTGCCGATGAAATCGGTTGAGCCCGCGGCATCTGCTGCATCGACCACGCCCGACGGACATTCCGGGTGAACGAGTACTCTCGCCCCGGGAAACTCGGCGCGTGCACTCTCGATCTGGCCGACCGTGAACCGCTTGTGCACAGAGCAGAAGCCGTGCCAAAGGATGACGCGGGCATCCTCCAGCTCGTCCGCACCGTTGCCGCCGAGAGGCTTATTCGGGTTCCACATCGGCATGCGGTCGAGGGGCACTCCCATGGCTTTCGCTGTGTTGCGGCCCAGATGCTGGTCGGGAAAGAAGAGCACCCGCTGGCCACGCTCAAATGCCCAATCGAGTGCGGCCGACGCGTTTGATGAGGTGCAGACGATTCCGCCGTGATCACCGCAGAAACCCTTGAGTGCGGCAGAGGAATTCATGTAGGTGACCGGGATGACGGGCACCCGACCACTGGCATCGGGCTCGGTTCCGAACAGCGCAGTCAACTGATCCCAACACTCGGTAACCGAGTCGATGTCGGCCATGTCGGCCATCGAGCAGCCCGCAGCAAGATTGGGCAGGATTACCGCCTGGCCGGGGCTGGAGAGAATGTCTGCGGTTTCCGCCATGAAATGTACGCCGCAGAATACGATCGCCTCGGCATTCGGGCGCTCAAGCGCCGCGTTCGCGAGTTGGTAGGAATCGCCAACGAAGTCGGCGTACTTCAGCACCTCGTCGCGTTGGTAGAAATGGCCGAGCACGACTACTCGGTCACCGAGAGTTTGTTTCGCCGCACTGATACGCGCATCGAGCTCATCGTTTGACGCCGTGCGGTACACCTCAGGCAGTTGGCCCTGTCGCGGTGACCCCGTGGGGATGAGGTCGCCCATCGATGATCCCGGCCCGTAGCCCGGAGTCAGGAGATCGAATGTCCACGGGGCGTCGGCGAGGGCGGGGCTGCACGCGCTGCCCTCGGCTTCGCCCGAGCGGATGCGCTGGATGGTGCTGTCGATGGATGTCACGATGGTTCTCCTTGTTGAGCCGACGATCAAGTGATCAAGGCGAAGTGGTGGGATCGCTTTCGCGAAGGGCGGCGGTGTCATATCGGTAGAGCCGAGGCGGTCGATTGCGCCCGCCCGCGCGCACGTCGCCGGTCGGCACGACCGTGTGGGAACCCTCGATCTGTCGGCGGAAATTAGCCGGGTCGAGTTGCTTCTGCAGCACAGCTTCGTGGACTTGCCGCAACTCGGCGAGCGTGAACGTGGAACCGAGAAAGGCATGTGCGATGCGGCTGTATTCCATCTTTGTGCGGAGCCGTCGTAGTGCATAGGCGACAATCCGGTTGTGGTCGAAGGCGAGCGTGGGTAGCTCCTCCTCCGTGAACCAGCGGACGTTCTCACCCTCTGCCGCCCGCTCGGCTTCGTCGGGCCGCACAAGGGCCCAGTAGACGATCGATACGACTCGGTCGCCGGGTGCCCGATCGGCCTCCCCAAAGGCATAGAGCTGTTCGAGGTAGGTCGGGGTGAGACGTGTCGTCTCGAGGAGACTGCGGCGTGCGGCTTCCACGAGGCTCTCACGCGACCCGATAGGGCCACCGGGCAGCGCCCACTTGCCTTTGAACGGCTCACGGATGCGCCTCACGAGAGGCACGCGCAGGGAAGCTCCGGCGTCATCTCCATCGGACCGCAACGCGAAAATCACGGTTGATACCGCGATCGATACCGACTCAGGGACCGCCATCACGATATCCCTTCGAGTTATGGTGCCTATGACACTAACTAATTTTATCGTGTTCGTCGGCCCGCCGCGACCAGTGCGCTGGTTTGCCGCGGCCGACAGCTGATAGGTTTTCGACCGCTCAGCGGCCGGCTCGGAATCTCGAACTCCAGGCCAGGCTGTATTCGACGAGGTCCCGGGCCGGGCCGAGACGCAGACGCTCGTAGCGGCGCAGAGCATCAGGCACCCCGGCGGAGTCGGCGCCTCGCAGCTCCTCGGCGAGCGCGATCACGTCCTCGAAGCCAGTGATCAGCCCGGCACCGGTCATGGGGGTGGCTACGTGGGCAGCATCGCCGATGATTACCGTCCGCTCGCCAACCAACCGGTGGGGCAAGTACTCGTAAATCGCGTTCGTGAACAGACCCTTCCGACGTGCCGTCAGCTCTATCAGTCGCGGCCAAGGGTCTGGCCAAACTTCTGCCGCTACAGCGACACGGGCTGCCGCGGCCGGATCGAGCTCGGACGCCAGGATCGTGCGCGGCCGGGAGCCCGCCGGCCACGGCGGTTCCCCATCGGCAGCCGACCAGTACCAGTTCCAGCTGATTCGGCGACGGCCGGGATCAATCGCTCCGGACGCTCCCGGCATCGGATACGTCACCAGGTAGCGACCCGCATCGGTGAATACACCAAGGCCACGGTCGAGCGCGCGGGTCACGGCGCGTTTGCCAAGCAACGAATCGCCCAGGATGTCGGCTTCGTCCAGGACGCCGCGCCACAGCCAGTATCCCGCGTACTCCGCCTCGGGCTTGTCGTAAGCGACATGGCGTCGCACAAGCGAGCGGTACCCGTCGGCACCCACGACGACATCCGCGATCAATGTACCCAGACCGGCAGTTTCCACGACCACGGCGCTGCCCACAGCGCTGCCCACGGCGCTGCTGCTCGGTGCCGAGCTGCGAGACGAACTGACACCCCGCACCGTGACACCGTCGTGGAGTGTGACTCCCGGGGTTCCCCCGGCCCGGTCACGCAACAGTTCGTACACACCGCTCCAGCTGGCCGAGACCCGGCTGCCCGACGTGATCACCGGCAGGCCCGAAACGGCGCGCTCGCCGACCAGCCACCCCAACAGACCGAGATCGACTCCGAGTCCCGAGCCTTGTTCCGCCAGCAGTCCGGCCGACCGTTCGATGACCTTCACCCGATGACCCGCTCTGCCGAGTGCCACCGCTGCGGCCAGCCCGACCAGTGAACCACCGACGATGGCCACCGACAAGCGCTTTCGATTCTCAACGACTGTTGAACTCATGTCTCTCCTCGGGCTGCAGAACCAGACTATTCGGCGCTTTTCGAACACTTGCCGAGAGTGCCGACGTCAGACCGCAGAGTGGAGGACCGCCTCGATAAACTGGTATGTGCCCGCGTGTTTATCGCGAAGCATCCGCACCGCGACTCCCCCGAACCACCGAAGGAAACGACTATGGCCCGCCCCGAACCCACCTACACAATCGAGCAGCTCGAGAATGAGCCCGTCGCCAACGTTTCCTCCTTCACCCGCGACGACGCGGTGAAGCTCGGTGAGATCGCCGTTGGCGTCATCCGCGAGTGGGACCGCAATCTTGCGGTCGACATCCACATCGGTGACGAGCTCGCCTATCGCGCTCAGCTCGGCCGCACCGGGCAGGGCAATGCGGATGTCATCCAGGGCAAGATCCTCGTGATGAAGAAGTTCGGCCACAGCTCATTGCTGGCCCGATTGAAGCGTGATGCCGACCCGTCGATCGCAGACGGTACCGATGAGAGCTACAAGTTCTGGGGCGGCGTCATCCCGATTTTCATCGACGGCGAACTGGTCGGATCGATCGGTACTTCCGGTGAGCCGGACGTCATCGACCACGAAGCAGCGGCCGAAGCGATCACCCGCTACCTGGCCGACGTCGCCCGGTAGTCCGTCGAAGGCTGCGGGTGCACGCGCGCCGATCGTCACCTCCGCTCCTGTAACGGGGCTGCGGGCATCCGCACATTCTCCGTGATCCCCGCAGGGTTGCCCGCAGAGCATTGACCGCCATATGTACGGACGGTCAGATTGGCATAGTCAGGCGCGCCCCCCATCGAGGGTCTTGGGTGCCTCCGCGCAACCTGAGCGCGGTACGGCCTCGAGCACGCGCGACGGGAGGAACACCGTGAAGAGCACGTCTGGATTACCTGCCAACCACCCGCGCCACCGTTTGGCGGCCCAGGCATCGGCGACCGTGATCCTGGCACTGGCTGCGGCGCTGTCGATCGTTGCGCCAGCCCACGCCGCCATCTCCCCAACGGTCGTGAGCCTCACCTTCGATGACGGCAACGCCGACACAGTGGCCGCTGCCCCAGTGATGAATGCCGCGGGCATGCACGGCACGTATTACACCAACTCGGGAACGATCGGCCTCCCGGGCTACCAGACCCGAGCCGACCTCAGCTCGCTGTACGCCGCCGGAAACGAGATCGCCGGTCACACAGTCAACCACCCCGACCTCACCACGCTGTCAAGCGCCGAAGCACAGCGCCAGATCTGCCTCGACCGCGACACGCTGCTCGGCTGGGGGTTCCCGGTCCAGAACTTCGCGTATCCGTTCGCAGCGACCAACACCACCGTGAACGCACTCGCCCAGTCCTGCGGCTACAACAGCGCGCGCAGTCTCGGCGACATCCAGTCGCGGTTCGGCTGCGCAGGATGTAAGTTCGCGGAAACCATTCCACCGGCCAATCCCTATCGGCTTGCGGCACTCGACGAGTTCGACTCCTCCTGGACCCTGGCCGATCTCGAGTCGACCGTCACCAACGCCCAGAACAACGGTGGCGGATGGGTCATCCTCACCTTCCACCACATGTGCTCAAACGCCTGTTCGCTGGGAATCTCCCCGGCTCTCTTCAGCCAGTTCGTCTCCTGGCTCAGCACGCAGTCGGCCAACAACACGGTCGTGAAGACGGTCGCGCAGGTCATTGGCGGCACAACCCAGGCCGCCGTCGTCGTGCCTCCGGGCACGACTTCCGCCAGCGTGACCAACCCGAGCTTCGAGACAATCAACTCCACGACCAACCTGCCCAACTGCTGGGCCAAGGCCGGCTTCGGCACCAACACGGCGACCTACACCACTGTCTCCCCCGGGCACACCGGCAACATTGCCGCCCGCCTCAGGATGAGCGCATACACCGACGGTGACTCGAAGGTAATGCCCATACTTGACCTCGGCAGCTGCTCACCCTCGGTAATTCCTGGCGCGTCATACCAGCTGGGCGCGTGGTACACCTCGACGACGACTACCCAGTACGAGGTCTACTTGCGAACATCCACGGGAGGGTGGGTCTATTGGGATGCGAGTCCGTACTTCGCCCCGGCCACGGCCTGGACCGCGGCATCCTGGGTCACTAAGCCCATACCCGCCGGCTACGACGGCATCGACTTCGGCCTCAGCCTGTTCTCGGTAGGCACGCTCACCACGGATGACTACTCGATTGCCAACACGGCATCCGTGACCACGCCACCCGTGACCACGGCAACCGTCAATCCTGCGGCGCCGAACGGTCTCGCGGGCTGGTACTCGACGACGCCGACTGTCACGCTGACCGCGGGCACGCCCAGTGCGGGCCAGGTCACGCAGTACTCCTTTAACGGCACAACCTGGAGCACCTATTCCGCGGCAATCGTCATCCCGTCCGGAGTCTCGACTCTGTCTTACCGCACGATCAATTCGGCATTCACCGAGCCCACCCAGACTCTTGCCTTCAAGGTCGACGGCGCACCGCCGGCCGTAACCCCAGCGTTCAATTCGGCTACGCGTACCTACAGTGCCACCGCGACCGACGCGGGATCCGGCGTCGCAAGCCTCGAGCAGAGCATCGCGGGCGGCCCCTGGACGACCTACGCGGGCCCGACTGTGACAGACGCGGCCGCGGTCACGATCGCCTTCCGGGCAACGGATGTCGCTGGCAATGTCTCAGCGAGCGTTCCCCTCGCGATCCCTGCAGCGACCGCGGTGACTACGGCGACCGTGGACCCGGCCTCCCCCAACGGCCTGGCCGGCTGGTACACGGTGGCACCTGTCGTCACTCTCTCGGCAGGCACGACAGTGAGCGGCCAGGTCACGCAATACTCCTACAACGGAACGACCTGGACGACCTACACCGGCCCCATCACGATTCCGACCGGCAGTTGGACCCTCCGCTACCGCACCATTGCCTCTGGAATCACTGAGCCGACGCGGTCACTCGCGATCAAGTCCGACACAGTCTCGCCGCTGGTGAGCGCGTCTTACCGCTCGTTCAAGCGCACGGTAACAGCGACAGCCAGCGATGTCGGGTCCGGAGTAGCTTCGATCCTCTGGCGGGTCGCCGACGGGACCTGGGCAACGTACACCGGTGCGATTCGGGTCGGCGCACAAGCGACCACGCTCCAATTCCAGTCCAAGGATGTCGCCGGGCTGGTCTCGAGCATTGTGTCCGTTGCAGTGCCCGCACGCTAAGGCTCACCATACCTAGAACTTTGGAATGGTGACCGCTTCCCCAGTGACAGCGGATTCGTGTGCCGAGAGACCAGTGGCGGTCCAGTTGGCTGCGCGGAAGTGATCTACTGCCGGCCGCCTCATCTCAACGATGCTCGAGATGAACTCATTCACGAGGTGTGGGTGTGAGCCGCCGTGGCCACCACCCTGGATGAATGACCGGTGACTTTCGTCGGCGAAGCGCTGAGTGTATTTGCGGATGGGCTCGGGCAACAGGTCGGCGCGGTCGGGCGGGCTGACTCGCTCGGCCACAATCGGCCGCCCCCGACCCGTCGAGGACTCTCCCATCGTGTAGAGCAACGGGCCTTCGGAGTCTTCGCGTTGCGGCCACTCGAAACCCTGCCGATCTCCGAAGATCGAAAAGGATTCGGTGTAGGGTCGCGCGAGCTGGAAGAGGGACCGGGTCAGCTCGACTACCGCGTCGCGCCCATCAAGCTGTACCAGCGCGGATTCGACGGAAAACTCGTTGCCATAGTTTCCACGGTTGGCTGCCTTGAGCGCTCCACCGCCGATGGCGCGCACTTCGGTCGCGCGCGCATCCAATAGTCGGAGTATCGGCGCAAGGGCGTGCGTCGCGTAAAACATCGGCGGCAGGCCCTTCCAGTAGGACGGCCAGTCGGTCATGTCTTGAAAATGGGTACCCCTGGCGTAGTTGATCTCGCCCATCGAACCGGAACGAACAAGCTTCTCGGCAAACAGGAACTCGCGCGTGAAAACCGCGGTCTCCATCATCATGTAGTTGGTTCTCGCACGATCGCGCGCATCGACGATCCGCTGGATGTCATCGAAAGTGAGCGCCATCGGGACCGTGCACGCGACATGTTTGCCGGCCTCGAGCGCCGCGATCACATGGTTGGCGTGATCGGGCAGGCCCGTAACGATGTGGACTGCGTCAACACTGGAGTCGCCGAGAACTTCTTCCAGCGAGCTGTAAATGCTTTCAATGCCGAACGCGTCGGCCGCCGCATCCCGAGCCGAAGCCCGAGGGTCAGCGATCGAGACGCACGCAACAGAGGGATGATCACGGTAGATCGGAACGAACTCCGCCCCGAACCCGAGCCCGACGACCGCGACCCTGACGCCCTCCCTGCTCGAATCCCCTCTGGTCAACGGGCTTGTTCGCCGAAGTCAAGCGCGGGCGGCGCCGGCACCAGGTACCTGTCGTATTCGGGGAACTGCTCGGCAAGCATCTCAGCCCAGCGGTAGTTGGACTCCTTGGTCCTGCCTGCCAGGTGCGGCGTGTGCACAACGTTAGCGCGGCCAAGCAGCGGATCGTTGAGGGGCAGAGGCTCAACGTCGAAGACGTCCGCCGCGAGGCTGAGCTCGTTGGCGATGACCCGTCGGCGGAGCTCCACCGTGTCGACGATCTTCGCCCGAGTTGCCTGCACCACAAGGCACCCGTTTGGAAGAGCGCGAAGGTGTTCCGCAGTGACCAGACCTTCCGTGCTCGACGTGAGCGGAACCATTGGCACGAAGATCTCGGCGTCGGTGACCAGGTTCTCGAGGTGCCACTCCTTGCGTGAACCAGCTCGATGGAAGGCGGGCTCGCTGGCGTACGGGTCCCACGCGGCAACATCAGCTCCGAGCATGTTCATGAAGCTGGCGTAACGACTCGCGATATTTCCCGACCCGACGATGCGCACGCGTTTTCCCTGCACGGTGCCGTTCGTGAAGCGAGAGTCGTCGCCGAACTGCTGGAAAGGATAGTCCCAGGCCTCGAGGCCAGACTGGATGGCTTGGTGCGTGTGCGCGATCTGCCGCAGCGCAGCGAGCGTGAGGCCGAGAGCGAATTCGGATACGGATTGTCCCCAGAATCCCTCGGATCGATGAGACAACTGGTGGATACCGTGTGCTTCGAGCAACTCCACCGCTGGCGCGGGCGCCTCGTATCCGGTGCTCACGAAGACCTCCTCCACTCCGGAGAGGGAATCGAGATCCGCTTCCGTCACTGTGAGCCCGAGCGCGATCAGGCGACGAATGCTCGAGGCGTCGCTCACGAGTTCGGCGAGGGACGCGTCCGACCCTTCCGCCACACGGACGAACGTCACTTCAGCCACCGGCTCCAATACCTGGCGCAGGCGATCAGCCGACAGCGGCCAAATGCTGTCAAAACTCGAATTCACGACAATTGCGGTCTTCATGCGGCCTCTTCCTTGCTAAACGAAATCCACACTTGCTCTACTACTGATGATTCAACCGGTGCGGCGAACACCGCTACGCGGTGGCGAAACTGGCGCTCCTCGCCCACGTCGAGCTGCCAGGGGCCAGCGATACACGCGCTCGGCCCGATGCCGAGCTCGTGGTCCACCCTCCACGGGACCGGATGTTCTAGATTCGCGGGGTGGTCCATGACGGCCACGAGAACATCCGTCGGGCTGTCCGCAATTGGCATTCGGCTGGCGACCCACCGCGCCCGCTCGCCTTCAGTGTCGTCTCCCTTGTGCCCTTCGCTGTTGACAGCGATCCCGCCGGATTCCTTGCGGAAGGGCATCCGCAGGAAGAGTCCGCCGTACTCGTACCGTCCGAACGTGAGCGGGGTGAGCGCGCGAAGTGTCCAGACCAGATCAATCTCATAGCTCTCGCCGAGATCTGTGAGCGTCCAGTCCTGGGTCTCCTCGAGCATTGCCTTGCCCTGAGGATCGCGGTATTCCGTGCCGATTGCCCATCTAGCACGATTTCCTTTGGCTGTCGGCGTTCCCAGGATTCTCGGGTGAAAAGTGCCGTCGGTAGCCGCCGCCGATTCACGAAGGCCCTCCATCCAGAAGCCCACCCCATTCACATCGTTGAGTCCGATGTACAGCCCGTGTTGCCACAGGTGGTGGGACGGCGCGTTCTCGGTGACCGCGCCGAGACCGCCGGGAGAGATGATCGGATGGATGTACGGTCGCTTATCCGTTTCGGCGTTCTGAACGAGGATCGGTTCCGAAGTGCCCGCGCGAGACACTCTCACACTGCCGGGCTGTAGGTCGATCCGCAGCGCAGTGATTGAGTTAGACATGGCTTGTTACCTCTCGCAGGCGACTTGCGTCGAACACGGGCAGTTCAATCTCCACACCAGTGACGGCTGACTCGTGGGCGCAAATTCCAGCGCTGGTCCAGTTGGCTGACGCGTACACATCGGGGAATGGCGGGCGATCGTCAACAATGCTCGTGATGAACTCATTGGCGAGGTGCGGATGGGAGCCGCCATGTCCACTCCCCTGGATGAAGGAGAGATGCGTGTTCTCGCTCGAGTCGTATACGCCGTGGCCGGTGAATTCCCGAATTTCCCGCGGAAGCAGCTCGGAGAAGTCGGAAACTTCGAGCCGGACACCATTCTCTCCAGTGAAAACTACGGGGCTCTCAGCCTCGAGCTGCTGCCACTCGTAACTCATTCGATCGCCGTAGACATTGAAGCTCTCCATGTACTCTCGTGCGACGTCGAAAAGAGATCGTGTCACCTCCATCGCAAGGTCGGAATCCCGCAGTCTGAATAGCGCGCTTTCGACAGCGAACGGGGGCTCGACTGACGAGCTATTCGGGTTGACGCGTCCCGATCCGACGCATCGAACGAACTGCGCATCGCGACCAGCGAGCGCAAGCAATGGCGCCACGGCGTGGGTCGCGTAGTGCATTGGTGGGAGTGCCTTCCAGTAATCCGGCCACCCGGCCATCTCCTGGACGTGTGCTCCCCGCAGGAACTGGATGCGCCCTAGCTCGCCACTGTCGACGAGCTGCTTGGCGAAGAGAAATTCGCGCGTGTAGACCGATGTCTCCATCATCATGTAGGACTTGCCGGAGGCCTCCTGCGCAGCAACCACGCGCGCGCAATCCTCGACCGAGATCGCCATCGGGACAGTGCACGCGACATGCTTGCCGGCTTCGAGCGCCGCCACAGCCTGATTGGCGTGCTCCGAAATTGGCGTGTTGATGTGGATCGCGTCGATGTCCGGGTCCCGCAACATCGCTTCAAAGCTGTTGTACCGCTGGGGAACCCCGAAGTGATCCGCGATCTCGTTGAGAGTGGTTTCGGAGCGTTGACCCACTGCCACGAGCTCAGCGTCCGGGTGGGCCTGGTAGATCGGAATGAACTCGGCCCCGAAACCGAGGCCAACGATGGCAACCCGTACCTTCTGCGTCATTGCGTGCGCCTTTCCTAGTGACGCGCTCAAAGTTACGCAGATGGGCGAATAACTACCATGAACTATCTCGCTGAACCCCTTAGATTTATTACGTACTCGTTCGGTCGCCAATGGAGGAGAAGAACGACGTGAAAGCTGCTGACAATGCCGTCGCAAACATGGTCCCCGGACGCCGAATCGAGGAGACCCGGCACGTTGCCCTGATTGTCGAGACGTCCAACGCATACGCGCGCGGGCTTCTCGTGGGGATCAAGAAATATTTGGTTTCACATCCACACTGGTCGATCTATCTCGGCGAGCACAGTCGCCACGAAACTGATCTCTCCTGGCTCGATAGCTGGCGAGGCCACGGCGTCATCGCGCGAATTGAGAACCAGGAGACCGCGGACCGCGTGCGGGAACTCGGGCTTCCCGCAGTGGACCTCAGTGCCGGCCGCCTTGTACCGGAGCTGCCCTGTGTCGAGACCGACGACGACCTGATCGCACAGTGGGCAGTCGAGCACTTTGCCGTTCGCGGCCTCCGACACTTCGCCTACTGCGGCGACTCGCAGTTCGGCTGGTCGGTCAAGCGCGGCGAACGCTTCACGGCACGTGTTCACGAGATGGGATTCGACTGCCATGAATTTCGCATTGAGCCATCCGGAAAACTGGCGGACGACCGCTGGGAGATGGCTGAGTGGCTTCTCGCTCTGCCGAAGCCCATCGGGATCCTGGCGTGTTACGACATCGCCGGCCAGGAGCTGCTCGAGGCCTGCAAGATCGCGAACCTCTCTGTCCCGGACAGCGTGGCCGTACTCGGCGTCGACAATGACGAGCTCATCTGCAACCTGACCTCACCCCCTCTCTCGAGCATCCAGTCGGACACGACGCAGACCGGCTTCCTGGCGGCATCTCTGCTCGACGAAATGATGTCGGGGCAGGTAGTGCCTTCCCAACTCATCCCCATCGAGCCTCTGCGCGTGGTGACCAGGCAGTCCTCGGACATACTCTCCGTGAGCGACCCGCTCGTTGCCCGTGCTCTGCAGCTGATCCGGGACCGCGCGGACTACGGGGTACCCGTCTCCACCATCGAGCATCATGTCGGCCTCTCCAGGCGCTCGCTCGACTACCGCTTCCTTCAGGTGCTTGGCCACACGGTGCATGAGGAGATCCTGCGCGTGCGCATGGAACGCCTTGCCGACCTCCTGATCAGAACGGACTGGACCCTTTCCCAACTCGCCGAGCACCAGGGCTTCAGCCACTCGGAGTACATGGGCGTCGCCTTCAAGAAGTACACCGGCAAGTCCCCAGGTGATTACCGGCGAGCCAACCGGACGGATACCTCCAGTTAGCTCATCGATATCGGGCGCACTTCACTCATCCTTTCAGCCCGCCGGTGGCGAGCCCGCTGATGAATCGTCGCTGCATAAACAGGAAGAGGATCACGACCGGAATGATCATGATCACTCCCGCCGCGTTGACCAGTCCATAGAGCTGTGTGTTGCCCTGGCTGAACTGCAAGAACGCTGTTGCGATCGGGAGCTTCGACGGTGTCGAGATGAAGGTGACGGCAAACAGCAGCTCGTTGTACGCACCAAGCCCGGTCACGAGACCGACAGTGAGAAAACCGGGTTGCGCCAAGGGCAGGATCACCTTCGTCGCAATCTGCCACTCATTCGCTCCATCGATCTTCGCAGCCTCATCCAGCTCCCGCGGGATACCCACAAGGAACGTCCGCAGCAGGAGTGTCGCGAACGGCGTCTGCAAAGCGACAAAGATGATGATGAGCCCCTGCAGGGTGTCCATCAAGCCGAGTTTCGACCAGAGGAAGAACAACGGCACCAAGAACAACTGCACCGGCAACGAGATTACGACGAAGAAGTAATTACCGAAGCCCCGCTTGAATGGCAGGTCAAGCCGCGCCAGAGCGTAGCTGGCGGCACCCGCGCAAATCCAGGTCCCCACGACCGTACCCACGACCAGAATGAGGCTGTTCAGCAGACCCTGGGCGAGGTTGCCCTGGTTCCACGCGGTGACGTAGTTGTTCCAATCGAACTCAGTCGGCAACCCCAGCGGATTCGACCCAAGCTCGAGCGCACTCTTCAATGAATTGGAAAGCAGGATCAGCAGCGGAAGCCCCGCGAACAGCGCCAGGACCACAAGCCAGGCGTACGAGAACGGGGTCGGGCCGATTCCGCCCGGCCGGGTATCGGGTCGGCTGCTGTCCCGCCGACGCCGTCGAACCACAGTTGAAGCCGTCAATTGGTTTCATCCTCGTTTCTGCGAATAATCGAAAATACGATCAGGAACACCCCGCCGAGAAGCGACATTGCCAACGCAATGAACGCCGCGTAGCCGGCTTCCAGAGAACCAAAAGCCGTGCGGTTGACGAGCAACGACACCAGGTCGCTCGACCCGGCAGGCCCACCGCCAGTAAGCACGTAGGAGTAATCGAAAGCGAGCAATGACCATAGCGAAATGATCATGATCGCGAAGGTCAAAGTCGGACGGATGCCTGGCAACGTAATGTGCCAGAACTCCTGCCAGGCGTTCGCCCCGTCAATTCGCGCTGCTTCGAATCGACTGGCGTCAACGCCCTGCATCGCGGCAAGGAACAGCACAACGAGAAATCCCCAGAAGTGCCAATTGTCGACGAACGCGACGCTGTACAGCGACAGATTCGAATCACCGAAGAAGTAGACATTGTCAAGGAAGTGGATGCCGATCTTGTCTAGCTGAGCGGCAAGACCTGACGCGGGATCCAGCAGGTTCTTCCAAATCTGCGCATTCACCACGCTCGCGATCAAATACGGGACGAAGAATACGACACGGAAAATTACCGCTCCCCTGCGAATCCTCGAAAGCATGAACGCACCTGCGAGCCCCATGATCATCGGCACCGTCAGGAAGATGACCATGTAAATGAAGTTATGAGCAATCGCGTTCCAGAAATCCGCATCATTCGCGAGATGAATTGCATTGTCTAACCCTGTGAACTTCGGCGCCGTGAACCCGTTCCAATCGGTAAAGGCGTAATAAAGACTGCTCAATCCGGGCCCGCCGATCACCAACAGGTTGACCGCCAACGCAGGAAGCAGGAAGAGCATCGCCACTAATCGACGACGACGCCGCGCAGCCCCACCACGGGGCTTGGACCTACCTACGGTCGCATCCCCGAGCCCCGTCTTAACTTGTGACAGGGCCGCAGAGGGAGTCAGCGGGCTAGTTGTCGATGTTGCCGTGGTCATCTAGCTTCCTGTCTTGAACAGCGGCGGAATCAGACCCGCTGCCTTGTCCGACTTGAATGCCTGGTTGATGCCGGCGCAGAACGCCGCGACGCTCAGATCGCCGTTCATCACCTTGTCCTCGTTCTGGACGATGTAGGTGTCTGCCTTAGCGCCGAACGATGTCCACGTGACGTAGCCGACACTGCCCTTCTCTGACGCGTCGTTGATCGCCTGGTACTGGGCCGCATAGCGCGGGTCAATACCCTTCGGGACGTCCGACGGTGAGAACTTGATCGGAAGCGGTTCGCTGCCCGTTGCCACCGCAGAGGCCCACATTGTCTTCGTGTCAGAGAAGAGCCAGTTGACATAAGCAGTTGATGTCGGAATGTTCTGCGATTTCGCATTCACCGAGATGGTCCCGCCGACGGAAAGCGGATAGATGTTGCTTGGTACGCCATTCGCGAGAGGAGGCAGCGGCGCCCAGGCCCAGTCATCTTTGTTGCCGTTCTTGCCGAAGTAGGTCGGGAGGGAGAACATTTCCCAACTACCCGAGATGAACATACCTGCCTTGCCGGATGCGAGCTGGGCATATTTCTGCGGATCCTGCGTCGAGAAGTACTGCTTCACCCCGCCGCCGAAATACCCCTTTTTGAAATAGCTCTTTAGGAGCGACACAGACGACTCGATGGCGGGATCAGTCCACGGGATCTTGCCGCTAAGCGCATCATAAATCTTGCTCGGACCGGCGACCTCGTTCATGAACGCTGAAACGAGCCACTCGGTCGCCGGCTGGTAGGACGCATTACCAGCAGCGAAGGGCGTTATTCCCTTCGCCTGCATCTCACCTGCCAGCGTTTCCAAGGACGCGCGGTCCGTCGGCGGCTTCCACCCGTTCTTCTCGAACAGAGTCTTGTTGTAATAGACGACCAAGGTCTCGTACGACGTCGGCAGCGCCTCGAGCTTTCCCTTGATGTACCCCATGTCAAGGGCCCACGGCAGCAGTCTGTCCTGCCAGTCATTCTTCTTGGCCGCCCCAGTCAGATCCGCGAGATAGCCGGCCGTCCCAAACGGAACCGCATTGGACGAGCCGGGAGTCGGGATGATGTCGGGGCCGCTGCCCGCTGCAAGCGCAACCTGGATCTTCTGGTTGATGGTGTCGACGTTGTTCGGGGAGGCGTTGACGCTGACGGCGGGGTACCGCTTCGTGAACGGGTCAATACTGTACTTCTTATAGGTAGCGGCCCCCTTTGCGGCCGACCCTGATGTGGGGAGTGAATACCAGAGGTTGAGCTGGCCTTCCACCTTTCCCGATGTGTTCTGCGTCGTCGGAGAACCTGACCCCGAACACGCCGCCAGCAGCATCGAGACTCCGACGGCGACCGCGCTGAGCTGGATTGCACGACGCGGACCTCTACCGCGCAGACCAACATCAGTCCTAGACACATTCTTCAATTTGGGACTCCTTTGTCTCATTGGTGGTACTAGTTTCCGCGCTCAGCAAAGACGGGATCGGGGCACGAGCGCCAAGTGATCCGGCAAGTTCTCAGACGGCTAGCCGCCTGCTCAAAACGCGATGGGACGCCGGAGCGGCATCTTCGGAAAAGCGACGCGACGATTCAGGACAAAATCTTCGAATCTCATCTCGACACATCGCAATTTTCGCGTAATTCTCGTCCCCTTTCCTGCGGTCCAAATTACGCAGAGGCCATTGAAACCACTAGGAACTATCCCGCTGCAAGCCTTAGTTTTTTTACAAATTGCAAAGCGGTCGTGGTAGTCGTCGAGCGTCCTAGTTTTTGAGCGAGAGACGGGTGTAGCCGCCTAATTTACGCCCACCAACCACTGAGGGTTGAGCCGCGTCAGCCCTCCACCAACTCGATGAACGCGCTCAGCTGGGCGAGTCCCGCTGCGCTTGTCGGCAGCGCATCCAAGAGTGCTGGTGAGTAGAGAAGGTATGCCGCCCACTGCGCCCGCGAAATTGCGACGTTGAGGCGGTTGGCGAGGAGAAGAAACTCCAGCCCGCGCGGCACGTCGACCGCCGAGGACGCCGACATCGAGACGATCGCGATGGCGGCCTCACGCCCCTGGAACTTGTCTACTGTCCCGACCGGCACGTCGCCGAAGCCGGCTTCGGTAAGACGCAGCCGGATCAGCTCGACCTGCGCGTTGTAGGGCGCGACCACGATGATGTCCGACTTGTCGAGCGGTCTAGTCTCGCTCTTGTCGGTCCACGCGTCGCCCAGGTGATCCCGCACGATCTGGACTACGCGCGCGGCCTCCTCCGCGGACTGCGTCGAGTTGCCGGTGTGCGCGACCGCGACCGGATGCAACCCGGGGTCGGCGCCCACGAGCATCCGCGCCCCCGCCCGGGATTCGAGCTTGTCCTCGTACGACAGCCGCGAGACCGGTGCGCACAGGGCCGGGTGCATCCGCCAGCTCCGTTCGAGGAAGTAGCCGAACTCGGCTGGCAGCACATCGTGGCCTTCGGACAGCCAGCCGAGAGCCGACTCATCCACCGGTTCAGGATGCGCGCCCTGGCTCACCTGCGGAAGCTGCTGCGGGTCGCCGAGCAGCAGCACGCGCTTGGCGGACACCGCCGACGCGATCGTGCTCGCCAACGAGAACTGTCCAGCCTCGTCGATCACGAGAAGGTCGAGCGTCTCGCGTGGCACCGCGGTCGGGTTGCTGAAGGTCCACGCGGTGCCGCCGAGCACCCAGCCGCCTGACTGCCCCGTGAACGAAGCCACCTGCGGCGGGGTCAGCACCTTCCACGGAACGGCCGGCGCATCCCTGTCTTTGGGTCGCTTGCCGATCAGGTCCGGATCGAGCCCCGCCTTCACGATCGCCTCGAGCATGTTCTCGACGTTGGCGTGCCCCTGCGCGACCACGCCGACCTTCCAGCCGTGCTTCACGACCAGCTCGGTGATCACATGCGAGCCGGTGTACGTCTTGCCCGTGCCGGGAGGACCCTGCACCGCGAGGTACGAGTGGTCGAGGCTCAGCAGCGACCGCACAATGGCAGCGATCGTGTCGCCCTCAATCACGGGCGCGACGGCGCCGCGCGGTGGCTGCCGACGAAGGATGTCCAGGGCCGGGTCCGCGAGCATGCCCGGCAACGCGCCGAGCACTTCGCCGCCCCACTCCGCAATCGCTTCGGGCTGGGGGGAGGCTCGCGGTGGTGCGGCGGGTGCGAGCGCCCGCGGCAGCTGGAAGTACCGCGCCGCGCCGCTCTCGAGCGTCTCTTCGACGATGAAGACCGTGTGGCCATTCTCGTCAACAATGTCTCCCTCGATGATGTCGAGGACCGTGGCCTGTCGGGACGCCCGCGCCCCGGGCGACCGCGTGAGGGCGATGTCGGGCTGGGGATCTTCGTAGACGAGGTAGGGCTGGTTGTCTGGCTTGATCGAGCTGCCGGGAGCGAGCGCTCCCCACAGCCGAAGGATGCGGCGGTCGGAGCGCTGCCCACCCTCCCGATACCACTCCCGCTCGACCGTTCCGCCCTCGACGAGCAGCACGTTGCGGGTGTCTGCCCAGTCGTCGAAGGGCTCGACGAGGCGGGCGAAGTGGTCCTGCCAGAACTTCTTTGCCTCCCGGCGGTGGTAATCGATGGCGGCGGAGGCTAGCGCGATCGCGGTGTTGTCGGCCGTGCGGTCCCCCGGCTCGACGTCTTCGATGTGGGCGGCGAGCGCCAGATACGCGGGGCTCGGTTCCCGCGCGACATAGTCGAGCAGCAGTTGCTCACCGCGAGCCGGGGCCACCCTCGCCGAAGCTGCGAGTCCGAGCATCCAGTCGCGCAGCTTCAACGTGGAGACGCAGTCGTACTCGTTGTAGCTGCCGATCGCGTCGAGCTTGGCCTCGCCCCGGGCGACCAAGGCCGGATCGCCCGAGTCGATCAGCTCGCGCGCATCCGCATACTCGGTGATCGAGTCGGCCGCGTTGGATACGCCTTCGCGGTGCTCGTCTCCCATGTACAGCGGCTCGAGTTTCTTGATCGAATAGCTGTGACTGCCGACCCGCACGGCCTTGCGCACGATCGGGTACAGGTCGACGAGCACGTTCTCCCGGAGCAGGTCGTCGACGGCGTCCTCCCCCACGCCGTGCCGGGCGGCGAGCGACAACAGGTGCGTTCGCTCATAGGAGGCGTAATGGTAGATGTGCATGTTCGGATGCCGCTGCCGCCGCTCGGTCGCGTACGCCAGGAAGTCGATCAGCGCCTGCTTCTCTTCCGCGTAGGTGTGCGCCCAGAACGGCCGGAAAGTACCATCCGTCTCAACGAGTCCGAACAGGTAGTCGATGCCCCACTCGGGGCCGCCCGACTCGCTGTACAGCGGATCGCCCTCGAAGTCGAAGAAGATATCGCCCTCGTCGGGTTCCGGGATGGCGGCGAGCGCCGCCGCGTTGTACACGTGCACCGCGGGCTTGCCATCGGCGGTGTGCTCGATCTGCAGCGCCGCCTGTTCCCGCAGCGAAGCGAGAGTGGTATCGGGGAGTTTGTCGACGTGAGCGGTTCGCACGGCGAGGTCGTCGATGGTCAGCACGCCGGCCGCGTTGAGCAGGCTGCGCTGGGTGAGCTTCATGCCCGCAACGAGCAGCACGTCACGGTGCAGGTCGACCTGCTCGGAGCACGCCTCGCAGCGCCCGCATGCCGTGTAGCGCGGGTCGCCCCACGGGGATTCGCCGTCGTCGAGCATCCGCTCGTCGAGGATGGACTGCAGACGCTTGCGCCGCTTGAGATAGACGGGAAGGATGTCGCGGAGCTGGTGCGAACTCGTGCGCCCGTCCCCCAGGATGACATGCACGTCGTCGCCGATCGGAATGCCGAGGCGGGTCAGTTGATCGGCGTACGCCGCGAGCTGCAGCAGTGCCGTGATCTTTGCTTTGCGCGCGAGTTTGGTGTCGTAGACCTCGTAGACACCGGCGCCGTTCTTCATGATGAAGTCGGCATAGCCGAGCAGGCGTCCGTCGAAAAAGGTCGCCTGGTAGAGCACGTCCACGTCGCCCCTCAGCGCTTCGAGGGTGTCGGCGGCACCCTGTTCGAAGTCGTCGAAGGCACCCTGCGCAAACTCAACGACCTCGCGGGTCTCCTTCAATTTTGCGAGTGTCGCTCGCTCGTGCGCGGTGCCGAGACGGCCCGCCCGCTTGAGCATGTCGTCCTCGTTCTTGACCGCCCTGGGGATGCGCCCCAGCTGTCCATCGAGCTTGCGCATGAGCGCCCACTCGCAACTCGCGGCAGCGGCGAGGTCGCTCGCGCTGTAGATGACGGCGTCGTCGCGCAGGAACATCAGACTGCGACTTCGCTGTCGGGCATGGGGGCATCCGTCCTTCGCGTCACCGCGCGCGAGCAGGGCGGTGGTCGGCTGGCAATGGTGAGAGGAGCAAGGTCGCGCAATTGCGGGTGACTCCTCGATCAGGCTATATCCGGGGTACGTCACGGCTCGACGGACTCAACGGTCAGCGCCGCCGATCACCGCCACGACGTATCTCTGCCTGAACCATGAAACCGAACTCGCGGAGACTGAGCAACCGCCACAAGTCATGCGAGAACCGTGGCGCCGGGTCGAAGATGTTCAGAGTGCCGATCCGGCTTCCGTCGGGGCTCTCCACGGGGAATCCGGCATAGAAGCGGATGCGTGGTTCACCAGCCACGTGTGGCAGATTCCGGAATCGGGCATCGGCGTCTGCGTCGGGCACGATCATGCCGTCCCGTTCACGGATGACCGACGCAGTGAAAGATTCGCCGAGCGTAATCAGCTGGGGCACGTCTCCTACCTGCGCCTTGTGGACGAGTCGGTCGGAATCGATAACGCTCACGGTGGCCGATCGCACACCGAAGGTAGTACATGCCTGCGCAACGATGTCGTCGAAATGCCAGGTTCGATCGGTGCGGAGAATTCCGAGTTCCCTAACAGCCGCTTGCCTTTCCCTCTCGGGACCCGGACCTTCTTCGCCTCTCAGCCTCCGGTCGAAATCGGCCAGCAGGCATTGGGCATCCAGTTGGGGCGCCATACTCTCGGCCAGTTCTTCGCCCCAGTGCCGGTACGACATCGCGTCGCGGAAACGGAGGGCGCTGCTTTCCTCCGGAGCGGTCAGCGGGACGTACGTCACACGCGGCTCCAGAGTGCAGATCGCCGCGGAAATGGAGTTCATCTTTCGGGCGTGTGCGTCTGCGATAGAACCAAGCGGGCTGTTGTAGACCGGGATCGAACGGATTGGATGCACGCCGGCCACGAAGATCCGCGAGTCCGGCGATGACGCTCGAGCTATCGCGCGCAGCGTGCTGGTGAGATCACGTCGCCAGGATGCTAGCGATGTTAGGGCTCCGGCGTCGTTCACGCCCAGGGTGACGAGTAGCGCGTCATACCTGCACAGCTTGATCCTGCTCAGTTCATCAGCGGCTGAGCCGACCTTCAGGCGCGGAACCGCACGGACGTAAACATCCGCCCCTCGACCCGTTCGGCGGGACAACGCGCGACCAAGAGCGCCGGGAAGTGCTACCTCGTGGCTGAGGACGCCCCATCCGACTGCGGGACCTCCTCCGAAGATGAGCACGCGATCGCTGTTGAATCCAATCGAGTGCGATTCCGGTGCGTCACGGGGCCGCGGGAGTCGATTGACCTCGCCCGTCTTCGAGGCTACCCACGCCCGCAGCACTGGGACGCCGACCCAGCGAGGCACATTCCCCATCGACTCCCCTAAGTAATGAACGACAGCCGATGGGCTGCAGACGTACTCAAAATTAGGTTGATGTTGCCGTGCGCGCAATCCGCCCAACGCGGACGAATATCCACTTTGCGCAGCAGCCCAATCAACGCCGCACCCGAACCATGCGAAGACGAAGACGCCAGACCTATACTCTCGGGGTGCCACTAGCCACCAGCGAGATGTTCCGGAGGTACCCGGTCGCATCGTCAGGCGACATCGACCACGCGCGCCAAGTGCTCAGCGATGTATTCCTGCCGCTGGATTTTTCCTCGGCCTCGGCGTCCACAGCGCTGGATCTGCGACTTAACGTCATCAAAGTGGGGCGCGTGACCGCGGGTTACCTGCGATTCGGCGACGCGGTTCGGATCCGCACTAGCGAAGCCACCGACTACCACGTCGACATACCGTTGACGGGCAGAGCGACGATGCGGGCGGGCATGCACAGTCCCGTCTATGCAACACCGCGGACTGCCGCCGTGTTCATGCCCGGCCACCCCGCCGACCTGGATTGCGATAAGGATTTTGCCCAGGTGTCGCTGATGGTCCCTCGCGCGGAACTGCAGCTGCAACTGGAAAACCTCCTCGGCCGCAGCGTCGTCAAACCGCTGGTGTTCTCCGCCGCACTGGACCTGACGACGGGACCAGGCCGCACGGTGCTTCAGACACTCCGCCTCATCGATCAGGCGTCGAAGAACGAACGCGGGCCGCTCCAACATCCGCTCGCCGCGCAGCGCCTTGAACAGGTGCTGATGGAATCTCTCCTGTTTGCTCAACCACACAACCATTCCGCAGCCCTCAGTTCCACCGCCGCCTCCGCCGGGCCGCGTCCCGTAGCGCAAGCAGTGGAATTGCTCAAGGCCACACCGGAGCACGCGTGGACCGTCTCCGAATTGGCGGGCGATGTCGGTGTCAGTGTGCGCAGCCTCCAGGAAGGGTTTCGCAGGGGAATGAGCAACACCCCGATGGCCTACCTCCGGCAGTTGCGCCTGGAACAGATACACGAGGAGCTCTCCTCTGCCGCTCCGGGTTCGGTCACGGTGACCGAGGTCGCGGCGAGATGGGGAATCAGCCACTTCGGGCGCTTCGCCGCTAGCTACCGACGCCGCTTTTCCGAACGGCCATCGGACACGATGAGGCGCACATCCATCTTGCGGGACTAGAAACTGTCCGGCTCGCCGTTTTCATTGTGTCCGGGGATATCCGCTGGTAAAATCTGAGGTTACCTAACCGCCCGAATCTGAGCGATTTACCACTGCGATCTGCACGCTGCTAGTTCCTGCGGCGTTGCGCTGGTTGGGGAATTATGACGGCAACGCGATCCACTCCCACGGTCCAACAGCGCGGCCCCTACGCGCCGCATCGGAAGGGCAACGTTGTCGTCGCGTGGATCACGTCGACCGACCACAAGACCATCGGGTACCTCTACCTGATCACCTCCTTCCTGTTCTTTTGCCTCGGCGGCGTGATGGCGCTGGTGATCCGTGCCCAGCTGTTCGAGCCCGGCGAGGCGTTGGTCGGTACGCCGGAGCAATACGACCAGCTGTTCACGATGCACGGCACGATCATGCTCCTGCTGTTCGCTACGCCGCTCTTCGCCGGCTTCGCGAATGTGATCATGCCGTTGCAAATTGGGGCGCCGGATGTCGCGTTCCCGAGGTTGAACGCGTTCGCTTATTGGCTTTACCTGTTCGGCGGCATCATCACGGTTGCAGGGTTTCTCACCCCGCAGGGTGCGGCGTCTTTCGGCTGGACGGCCTATGCACCACTAAATAGCACGACGTTCACGCCAGGACTCGGCGGAAACCTATGGGTGTTCGGTTTGGCTTTGGCGGGGTTCGGCACGATCCTCGGTGCGGTGAACTTCATCGCCACCATCATCACGATGCGCGCCCCCGGTATGACCATGTTCCGGATGCCGATCTTCACCTGGAACACCCTTGTGACCTCGGTTCTGGTGATCATGGCGTTCCCCGTCTTTGCGGCTGGGCTGCTCGCGCTTGGTGCGGATCGCACCGTCGGCGCCCACGCCTTTGACGCGGCGACCGGTGGAACGCTGCTGTGGCAGCACCTCTTCTGGTTCTTCGGGCACCCTGAGGTGTACATCATCGCGTTGCCATTCTTCGGCATCGTCAGTGAGGTGTTCCCGGTGTTCAGTCGGAAGCCGATCTTCGGTTACAAGACCCTGATCTACGCGACCATCGCGATCGCCGCGCTGTCGGTCACGGTGTGGGCGCACCACATGTACGTCATCGGCTCCGTGCTGCTGCCGTTCTTTTCGCTCCTGACGATGCTGATCGCGGTTCCGACCGGGGTGAAGATCTTCAACTGGATCGGCACCATGTGGCGTGGTTCGGTGACGTTCGAGACTCCGATGATGTGGGCGATCGGCTTCCTGATCACGTTCACGTTCGGTGGCCTCACGGGTGTCATCCTCGCCTCCCCGCCGCTGGACTTCCACGTCTCGGACACCTACTTCGTTGTCGCTCACTTCCACTACGTGGTCTTCGGCACCGTCGTCTTCGCGATGTTCAGCGGGTTCTATTTCTGGTGGCCCAAGTGGACGGGCAAGATGCTCAACGAGCGCCTTGGCAAGGTGCACTTCTGGTTGTTGTTCATCGGGTTCCACACCACCTTCCTCATCCAGCACTGGATCGGGGTCGAGGGAATGCCGCGCCGATACTGGAGCTACCTGCCCACCGACGGCGTGACCTGGATGAACCAGGTCTCGACCATTGGTGCCACGTTCCTCGGTATCTCGATGATTCCGTTCCTCTACAACGTCTACATCACTGCACGTCGCGGGCCAAAGGTCACCGCGAATGACCCCTGGGGCTATGGACGGTCGCTGGAGTGGGCGACGTCCTGCCCGCCGCCCCGGCACAACTTCACGTCGATTCCGCGCATCCGTTCGGAGTCCCCGGCCTTCGATATCAACCACCCCGAGGCAGAGATCCCGACCGGTACCGGCCCGTTCAAGGATGCGCCGGACGCCGATGTTTTCGATCACGCCGCCGATGAGGTGGTGTAATGCCATGTTCATGAAGAGCGCGGGATCCCCGCCCCGACGGGAGCCTCAACGACATCCACAAGGTCCGGAATCTTCGCGGGAACTCGCCGCCTTCGCCGGACTGATCGCCGCGGTAGTCGGATTAGTGACTCTCCTGTTCACCCGCTCGATCCTGTTGTCCCCGGCTATCTGCGCCGCCACCTTCATCGTCGCGTTCGCGGTATTCCATGTTCTGCGCATCGTCGCCAATAGTTCGGATCAATACAAGCGACGGGACTAAGGCACCCGGCTCTGGCTGGCGAAGTTCGAAACAGTCCCGTTCAACTAGCGAAGACCACTTCGACGAGGGGGCTGTCCGCGACCCAGATCGCGGGTTCCTGTCCGGGTGTGCGAATGAGATCGCCCAGCGGGGGCAGGATTCCGGCGAAGACCTTTTCGCGTTCCCCACGTTCCGTGATCGGACGCGCTATCGCAGAAACGTCAGTCTTGATGGACTGCTTCAGGTGGAAGATGAATGCGGGGTGAGCAACGAGGTTGGCGTACCAGGAGCGCGGCCGGTTTGGCGTGCCGGTGATGTAGTAACGACCGTCGAGTCGGTGGAACCAGATCTCGATTCGGCGTGACTCACCCGACTTCCGGCCCGTCGTCGTGATGTCGATTACCTGGTCGTTGGCGAGCGCGTTCGCTACCTCGTCAGTCATAGTCTGGGCTCCTCCGTGGTCATTGCGTTGATGGGCGTCCGGACATTTCTACCCCAAGGGAACTGTGGATCCACCGCAGCACAAAACACGTGGAGTGGCCGCTACCCACGGGTCAGTGGTGCACGGAGACGCTCGTCGGTGACCTGAGCGATGCGGCCGGCGTAGCGGTGCTGCCAGCCGGTTCCCGTGTTGGCGGTGAAGATCACGTCGTAGTAGCCCTCGGAAGTCGGCCATTTGACGGTCCTGGAGGCGCCGGGTTCGACGTGGATCTTCTGTGTTCCGCCGACGTAGTCATTAGCGACCAGGGTGTATTCGATGACCTCATGCCCGTCATTGTGCAGCTCGATGGACAGCGTCTGCTTGTTGCCCGTGACAAGGTCGACGTCCACCCGCGGTACGCCTGCGTTTTTCTGGTCAGCGGGCAACACCGTGCCGGCATGCGAGCGGATGAAGCCATCCGGCCCGTAGATGCTGAAGGCGTACTTCCCGCCGTAGGTCTTCGCGTCCCACTTGTAGGCGGCGGGCCTCGCGGCCGTCACGGTGTACGGGGTATTCAGGGGAGCTGCGTAGGCGTCGGTGAAGGCCTGCAGGCTCACGCCCTTACCCGCCGGACCACCGACCAGGCTCAGGTTCGCCGTCACCGTACCGTTGACGCGGTCCTCAGTGAAGGTGCCCTGCGGATGGTATGACAGCGGACGATGCAGCAGCGGCGTCGCGAGCTCCCATTTCTCACCGGTGTACGTCGAAGCGAAATTCGCGCTCGGCGCGTTGTCGGCGATTTCGATGAGGGCGTAAGTGTCGGGCAACGACGGCACGTCCAGCACGGGATGCGCGAAGTCGATCGCGCTGGTGAGGTCGCCACTGATCGCGCGACGCCAATCGGTGATGGTTGTGCTCTTTGTCGGCTTTCCGAGGGTCTCCGTCCACAGCTCGAGGAAGCGAAGAATCGAGGTGTGGTCGAAGACCTCCGAGTTGACCCAGCCGCCGCGAGTCCAAGGCGACACGAGAATGAGCGGGACCCGCGCGCCGTAACCGATCGGAGTGCCAGCGGGGTTCAGCGCGCTGCCGTTGGTGAACTCGTTCGCCGTGCCCGATTCAGGAGTGGGCGGCAAAGCGTGATCGAAGGTCCCATCGTTCTCGTCGAAGGCCAGGATCAACAGGGTGTGGTTCCAGATCTCGGGATTGGACTGCATCGTCTCGATGACACGGTTGGTGAAGTGGGCACCGTGCTCGGGATTGGCCGACGGGTGCTCGCACCAGAGGTAGGGGGCGACGATCCACGAGACCTCCGGCAGGGGATACTCCGCGTCCGGTTGGCAAGAGGCGATGAAGTCCCCCAGCACACCGTTGAGATTCGCGTCCGAGTCGTTGTTGGGCAGCCCGTGGGCCGCATACGGCTCCGAGCGTGCGCGCCACACCAGCCCGGTGCCCGGCGCGTTCTTCACCGGATCCGCCCGATTCGCCAGGTCGGTCGAGGTGCTGCCGCTCGTTGTGAAGCTCGCGAACCCGCGAATGGGGTTGTCGGTGTAGTCACCAAACCAGGCGTTGCCGTTCGAGGTGTTGTCGACGTAGTTGCGCCAGGTCACTCCGGCGGCCTGCAACTTCTCGGGGAAGGTCTCCCACGCGCGCAGACCGTTGGACTCGCTGCCATTACCGGTAACCCCGTTGGAGGTGCCAGTCCAGTGGTAGAGCCGGTTCGGCGTGGTGGGGCCGGCCACCGAGCAGTAGTTCTGGTCGCAGATCGTGTACTGGCTCGCGAGCGAGTACTGGTACGGCAGTTCCGCGCCGGTCATGTAGATCATGCACGACGGGCCCTTGGCGCCGACCCAATTGTTGTAGAGGCCGTTGTTCCAGGCTGCAATGCCAGTCGCGTATCCGTGGTCGTTGCCGATCGACATGCCGCTCACGGTGTACTGGTGCTGGGGGGTGAGCACCGCGTCGCCGTTCGGCTGCTGAAAGACAGTGGTGCCGTTCCGGAACTTCAGCGCCTGCTTGTCCTCGAAGCCACGCACGCCGGGCAACGAGCCGTAGTACTGGTCGAATGAGCGATTCTCCTGAACCAGGATCACAACGTGCTTGAGGTCGGCGATCGTGCCGGTGAATCCGGTTGGCAGAACGTATTTGCCCGGGTTCTTCTTGTCGCCCGGCATCGCCGCCGCCGCCGCCGTGGTTCCACCCACGCCGAGCGCCGCCACGCTGCCGAGCAGACCGAGAGACTTCAGCATCCCGCGGCGCGAAAGACCGGAGTTGAGAATCGAGTCCGGGACGATCCGCTTTCGTTCGTGATCGTGTGGATCAGGGGTGACGTTGCTCGGCTCGTTTGCCATTGCGGACTCCTCGAGAATCGGTGGATCGCCCCCCAAACCAGGGACATTCATACATTGCGCGAATTCGGTAACCAAGAGATGAACAAGATCGGAACTCGGATTGTCGGTTCGGCGTTATCGGGCCGAAACCGGGGCCATGTGCGCGCAGATGTATCTGAACCTCCGAGCGCGGCGTCACCGCACCGGCTCGAATGCCGGCAGCTTCAGGCAGTCGTCCGGATGACTCGGGGCGGGGATCCCGCGGCATCGACCGCGAAGGTTATCGTGCCGGGTAGGTAGCGATCCTCTCCCGCCTCCACAACCCGTCCATCCCGCGCGAATATCTCCCGCCGCACCCGCAGCAGCGGACTTCCCCGGCGCACATCCAGCAGCTGAGCATCGGCTTTGGATGCGGCGACGGCGTCGATCCGATGGTTACCGAAAGTCACCTGGATGCCCTGCTCGGCCAGCCCGTCCGTGGTCGAGGCGATGTCATCGGGGAATCCGTCGACCACGTCGGCCACCCACGGAGCCCAGGTCGACCGCTCGACCATGACCTTGCATCCGTCAAGAGTTCGCAGTCGCGTGTCGCGCAGAACCTCGTCGCCGAGACGCAGTCGCAGCAACATCGCCTCCGGTGCGGTGGCAACGCCCCGCTTCCGTTCGACGAACAGGCCACCGACGGCGCGCCCTCGTGAGGTGGCCCACTGGGAGAAGGTGCGCAACTCGTCGAGAGCCTGAGTCTGCCGTTCCGCAGCGATGAACCATCCGGCGCCTCGGCGCGAGAGCACCACACCGCGCTGCTCCAGTGAGACCAGGGCGTTACGCACAGTTTTGCGCGACACCCCGTAATGCTCCGCGAGCGCATTCTCCGCAGGGAGCGCAGAGCCGCCCGGGAACTCCCCGGATGAGATGCGCACGCTCAGGTTGCGCGCCAGTTCCTGATAACCGCTCTGCTTGCCAACCCCCACCGGTACAGGTCCGCTAGTGAAGAATCTGCCCGGCGTCGAGTCCGGAAACCCGCATCGCGCCCGGCGCAGGTGCCATGAGAGGCACTTCGACGTTGCTCTCGCGCTTGTCACCGCGCCCCAAAATATTGCCGTGCTCGCGCGGCTCCTTCTCCGTCATCTGGCAAGCGTAACCGGGAACGCCATCTGCACCGCCGCGCGTTCGACCAGGCACTCATCCACGGAGGGACCCTCAGCAAACGAGGGTGAAACGGCCCTGCCAGAGTTGCGCCAGCGGTGGTCTATCTAAAACTGAGTAGTACCTCGCAGGCGGCGGGGGCGGCCGTCTGGGTCCACGACGAGGCGACTGATCGGGATCGCCCAGAGTCGTTGGAGGAGCGGGACTGCTTCGGGAGTGTGGTGGCGTACCTGTCCGATGGGGTGGGGCGCACGGCGGCCGGTTTCGTGCCAGTGGTCGAGAGCGTCGGCGGTGGTGTTCCAAAGTTCGAGCCCAGCCGCCGGGTCGTGGAGTTGGGGATCGTTCTGGTCCAGGCCAAGGTGTTCGGCCCAGAGTTGGAGGCGGAGGTCTCGAGCCAGCCGTCCGGCCTGGGCCGTCTCGATGCCGGATGGTTCCCGGTTGTCGGTAGTGGTGTCGAGGACCGCGCAGGTGAGCTCGCTGTCGGTGGTCCAGGATCGCCGGTTGAAGTTGTCGGAGCCGCAGGTGATCCAGGTGTCGTCGACGATGCAGATCTTGGCGTGGACGTAGATCGGAGTGCCGGTGCTGTTCTCCAGGTCAAACACGCCGACCCGGTCTGGCGCGACCCCGCGCAGCAATTTGATGGCCCGCAGTTGCCCGATCCGGCTCGGCGGCCCTGCGAGTGGACCGTCGGACGCGGGGTATCGAGGCACGACGGCAATCACCTTCAATTCCGGGTTCCGTTTGAGGGCGCCGGCGATAGCATCCGCCACCTCGGTCGACCATAGATACTGATCCTCGATATAGATCAGCGAGCGGGCGCGTGCGAAGGCCTTCGCGTAGGCGCGGGCAACGCTGCGCTCTCCGGCAGGGGCGAACGGGAACGGCGGACGTTTCACACCGTAGGTGCGGAGCAGTTGCACGGCGTGAGGGCCAGCCGGTGGTGGTGGCGGCGCAGTGTCTGGGAGCGGCTTGGGATGCCGGGGCATGCGCGCGAGACGTTGCAGCAGCATCCGGTAGGGAGTGCGTCGGTCCAGGGGATGGGGGTCGTTCCACCGTTCAGCGAAAACTGCCAGCAGGTCTCCCACCACAGGGCCACGCAGTTCCAGGGCGGCGTCGTGCCACGGAGGTCGTTTGCCGTACCGGGAATCCATGGTCAGCGCTTGCGGGTCTCCCCCGTGGTCGGCATCATCCCGACGGCTGTGGCAGAGGTCGAGCCCACCAACGAACGCGACGTCCAGCGACGGGTTGTCACGACGGCGGATCACAAAGAATTTCTGGTGATGGGAGCCGAACAGGCGTACTCGCTGATCAAGCAGCACCTCTCCGCCGGCGTCGTTGATCTGACGGCCGAGGAGCTCGTTGGATCGGCCGCTGATCGGGGAGGACACGCGCTCTCCGTGGGATCTCCAGACGAGGCCGCGAACTTCCACTCCCCCACGGGCCAACCCCGCGAGCAGATCCCCGATCGACGGACCATCCTCGAGCAGTCGCTCGTCGGCGTCGCCACGCCAATCGGTGAACCACACACGGTCTCCCGCCTGCAGAGCCGTCAGCTCTTCATGCAGCCGGGCAAAGTAAGTCGATCCATGTACCAGGGGCCGCACGAGGTTGCCCTCTGACCAGGACCGCGTCCCGGTCCCGCCGGACTGAACGTCCGTGGCCGGATTTCCCCGCTCGGCGCGACTGAGGAACCAAGTACCAGGCTCATTGTCCATCCGATGCACTGTACGGCACACCCGAAGCGCGTAGTCGTCTTCCTGATTGATCATGTGCATGAACGCGGCAGACCGCACACGTCGAGCCAGCTACTGGGTGAGGCTGTCCTTTGGCCCATCACCTGGTGGGGCGAAGTTCGGCACCACCATCACCGGCGCTGCGGCCGACAGCAGCACGTCGTGACCGACCGATCCAAGGAAGAGCTGTCTTATCCTGCCATAGCGATGGGTGCCCACCACCAGGAGCGCTTCGTCCCGCGCTATATCCGCGAGAACGGCGGCGGGTTGTCCGAATTTTAGTTCTGTCCGAATTTCGGGGACCACGGCGCTGGCGTTCACTTTGGCGATGGCTTGCTCGAGGACGCCCCTGTGCAGTGCTTCGAGCCTTGGATATTCGGCCTTGAGCATGCCCTCGACAATTGAGAAGGGCGCAGGGAGCGACCATGCGTGCACCAACACGAGCGTGCGCGATGTGCGGACAGCCTCGTCGGTCGCGGCAACCAGGGCTACACCCGAGGAGTCATCCTCGGAAATTCCGACGACGATGCCTCCGGGCCGTGGTACCCAACCCGATGGAACAACGGTCAACCGGGCCGCGGTTCTCGCGGCAATGCGAAGAGCAAGCGTGCCATGCAGTGCACCACGGTCGTCGCTCCTGCGTGGCGAGCCGATGACAAGCGAGCCGGCTAGCACCGCGGCATCAGCGATCTCCTCCGCAGGGTCACCGGCGAGCAACCTGGTCGCGACAGTTGGGATACCGGTGCGGTGCGAAAGATAGTCCTTCGCCCGTCCCAACACGTCCCTGTATTCGCGTTGATACGCCGACTCGTCGGCACCGACCGGCAACCATTCCAACTCTTCGACAGCGACCACTTCAACTTCGACGGGAACATCTAACGCCCTCGCGATAACCCAATCCATCGCTGCATGGCTCGCCGGGCCACCATCCGTCGCAATAACGATTTTGTCAGCCATTGTGAGTTTTCGAAGTGTGGGATGAACGGATGAGTTAGAGACCGAGAGCCGCGCGATCGAGAGCGTCGGGAACGACCGCGCGAGCGCCGTGGACCACCAATACCGGGCATTTTGCGTGCTCGGCACACTCCGTGCTCACCGAACCGGCATCCCGGCTTTGCTCAATGGACGCCGGTATTTCCTCGCCGACGACGGTTTGCACTGCCTCGTGGAGAACCTTTCGGGCATCGTCCTCTGGAGCCCAATTCGTTGGCGTCCATTCCGGTCCGTAGCTGATCGGATAAGCCCACGCGATGACCGCCTCCAGCCGCGCGCCAGTGAGACTCGCGAGACCAATGGCGTACCGGAGCGCCTCGAGTGAATGCTCCGAGCCATCCAACCCGATCACATAGCGACCACTCGGCCATTGTCCCGAGTTGGCGACTGGTTCATCCTTCCTAGCGGTGCGTTGTTCCATGAGGCAATGCTTGCCCGACAGCGGCGAACCCTTTAGAGGCGAAAGTCCCACGACAATTGGAAGAACGGCGAGCGGCCTCTCGGGTACGCACCGAGCGACGTAGCCGTATCCGTTTTGGTAAGCGCTGATACCCCGTTCGATCTTCTGACCGCAGGACATCCGTCGGTGATCGTCAGGGAGCGTCTCTTCCGTCAGAGCGTCAGAGCATTACCGACAAAATTGGTGCGCCCTTATGCAACCAGGTTGGCCCGTCGCTTCCTGCCTGCCGCCTGAAGGCGGCGACTGTATCCAGCGGCGAAGAGCGCGAGTGCGATGGCTGTGATTGCCGCCCCGACGGCGGGGATGGCTTCGGCACCCCCGAGCGCGAGTGCTGCGGTGCCGAGCGGCGGGGCGATGGCAATCCCGACATACATCGCCGTCGAGTACCAGGAGAGAGCGACCGCCGCGGCGTCCGGGTTGACATGGACGAGTCTGTGTTGAACCGGAATCGCGATGGCGAAGGCGGCGATCCCCCACATCGCGAAGACGACGATGGATCCGCCGAAGGAGGATTCGACGAACGGGAGCACAACGAGGGCGATGACCTGCACGCTGAGTGCCACGAGCGCCGTGGTTCGGTTGCCGAACCGATCCGTGAGGGGACCCGCGATCACGTTTCCGATGACGCCCGCCACCCCACACGCAAGAAACAGGATGGCGAGCAGATTGCCTGATCCACCAGTCGACGCATGAGTGACGGATGCGCTGAAGATGTAGACGACGTTGAAGCCCGCGATCATCAGGAGGGTCGTACCGAGGGGTGCAAGCACGCGCAGGTCGGCCAGGGGCAGGAGTCGCTGCCTTAGCGTGATGGCCGACCCGATAGGGACCCCTCGCGCCACGAATGGTATGGCGATAACGAGCACGACCGCGATGCCGACTAACGACAAAAGAGGCAATCGCCAACCTGCGATGCCGCCGAGGGCTGTTCCGAATGGCGACCCCACCGCTGTGGCGAGGGTGAAACCCGCGCCGACGATCGCGAGGGCGCGACCACGCTGCGCCGGGGGCGCGATCGACGCGGCCGCTGCGGCTGCGGTGGGCACGAGGGCGGCGCCGCCCAGGCCAGAGAAGGTACGCCCGATAAGGAAAAGCGGGAGGCTCGTTGCTGAGACGGCGACTGCGCCACCCAGTGCGAATACCGCCAGGCCCGCCGCCATAAGCACCGAGCGCGGCACGCGGGGCAGCAGCACGGACACGGCGGGCGCGGCGACTGCCACGACGAGCGAATATGACGTAATCGAGAAGCTGACCTCGGTGGGCGTGGCAGCAAGGCTTGTTGCGATGCCGGGCAAGAGACCGGCAATAACATATGCGTTCGTGCCGACGACGAACAGGGCGAGAGCGAGCACGAGAAGGGTCGGAGTGGTCCTGCGGTAGGATTGTTTGACAAACGTCATACGGTTAACGTAGGCATCTGTTTGATGCTTGTCAAACAATCGCGGCAATCGAGGACGGGATGTGGTGAAAATGACATCGGCTGAGTATCCGGCTCCTGAAATGTCCGAGGTGCAGCTCGTCGACATCCTGCGCGCCGTGGCCGACCCGATTCGATTGGAGATCGTACGGGTGCTCGCGGATGGCGAGCCGCACTCCAAGCACGAGGACGAATGGGGCTTCGATGTGCACAAGTCGACGCTGTCGCACCATTTCAAGGCGCTCCGCGAGGGCGGCGTTACGCTCACGACCGTGAGCGGCCGAACGCACGTAATCCAGCTCCGCCGCCGCGAACTCGATAAGAAGTTCCCCGGGCTGATTGATGCGCTCGTCACGGAGGGGCCGTCGTGACATGCGGTATCAACCGCGACTCGGCTCCCGCCGGCGCAGGTGCAGGGTTCGCTCTGGATTTGCCCGTGCACAACCGGGCCAGTCTTACGGTCGATTAGCCCGCTGAGAAGGACGCCTCGCTCACGTCCTTGCGCGAAACCGTCAGGTAGCCGACCAGCGCGGCGATCGCGAGGGTCAACACCAGGGCCACCAGTCCGCTGCCCACACCGACGCCGCCAGCGCTCGTCGGCTTGCCGAGCCAGTCGGCGACGGATGCGCCGAGCGGCCGGGTTACGACGTAGGCGAACCAGAACGCGAGGACCCCGTTCATCCGGAACCGGAAGAACCCGATCGTCGGGATCGCGATGATCACGGCGAAGAGGACCGCGGATGCCAGGTAGCCGAGATTGAGACTGATGGAGGTCAGGTCACCGGCCGCGGTGCCGAGAGCGAAGGTCGTCACCACCGTGAGCCAGTAGAAGATCTCGCGGCGGCTCGTGGTGACGGAGTGGATCGACAGCCCACCTTCCACCCGGTGCCAGACGAGGAAGATGATGGCGAGCGTCGCAGCAAACAGGATGACCGAGGCGACGTACGGGACGCCGAATCCGACATGGAGCACATCGGCGGCCATGGTCCCGAAGACACCGACCATCACCACGGCGAGCCAGTACGCCCACGCGACGTAGCGGCGCATCCGGAGCTGGATGATCATCGCGATGGCGAACCCGATGAATCCGATGATGACCGCGGTGACCGGCGGCATGACGTTCACCATGAAGTCGCTCGTGGATTCGCCCATTGCGGTGGAGAGGGCCTTGATGACCCAAAAGTAGACGGTGATCTGCGGCACACGCACGGCGGCACTGCGCGCGGTATCCACGGCGCTCATCACGCGGTTACGCCCGTGACCGTCGTCGCACGACAATGGCACGCACGATGACGGGAACGACGGAGACTACGACGATGCCGACGAGGACGACGTCGATGTAGCGAGAAACGACGGCGGTGACTCCGGGGATGTGAGCGAGCCAGTAGCCGAGCAGGATCATGATGATCGCCCAGCCGACCGCACCGACAGTGTTGTACGCGATGAAGACGCGGCGCCGCATCTTGCCCACCCCTGCCGCGACCGGGGCGAAGGTACGCACGACCGGAACCAGCCGGGCGACCGTGACCGCCGCGGGACCGAACCGATCAAAGAACCCCTGCGTTCGGGTCACGCTGCGGCGACTGAACAGGCCGGACTCCCGACGTTCGAAGATCGCCGGGCCGGATCTGCGCCCGATCAGGTACCCCAGTTGGTCCCCGAGGAATGCGGACGCGGCAACCGCGACTACCACCACCCACAGCGGCTGCCTGACAGCGCCGCTCAACGTCAGAACGCCGGTGAAGAACAGGAGAGTGTCGCCGGGTAGAAAGAACCCGACCAGCAGTCCGGTCTCGGCGAACACCGCCCCACACACGATGAGCAGCCCCCAGGCTCCCGCAGCGGTGATGATGGATTGTGGGTCAAGTAGTCCGGTAAGCACACTCCATCCTGCGCGACGTTCTCTAAGAATTTTCCAAGACGACCGCGGCGACGTAGATTGCTCGGATGCGACATCCAACCCTGCTCCTGATCGAGGACGACCCGAAGCTGGGTCCCCTCATCGAACAGGTGCTCGCCGAAAGCTACACCGTCACGCGCATCCCCGATGGGACCGTGGGGCTCGAGACGGCCTCAACCGGCGAATTCGACGTAATGGTCATCGATCGCCGCCTTCCCGGTATCGACGGCCGAAGCCTTGTCTCGACAATTCGCTCTCGCAGGATCTCTACACCGGTCCTGATGCTCACCGCCCTCGGAACCGTCGGGGACCGGGTGGAAGGGCTGGATGCGGGAGCCAACGACTACCTGGTCAAGCCATTCGAGTTCGACGAACTCCTCGCTCGCCTTCGGGCACTGCTGCGCACCTTCGCCGACGTCGATGATGCGATCGCGATCGGCGAGTGGGAGTTCCACCCGTCGAGCCGCAGCATCCACTCCCCATACAGCGGGAGCATCCAGCTCACGGCGCGGGAGAGCGACCTTCTGCAGTTGCTCGCCGAACAGCCTCTGCACGTCTTCAGCCGCACCCAAATCCTGAACAGCGTCTTCGGCAGCGGCGAACAGCCCGGAAGCGTCGACACCTACGTGCATTACCTCAGACGAAAGACCGATTCGCACATCATCACGACCGTGCGCGGACAGGGCTACCGGATTGGCGAACCATGAAACAGCGGAACACCCGGCTCGTCGACGCTGACGCCCGAGCCATTCATCGGGCCTCTCGCATCGTCGGGACCCAGATCACGATCGCATCCGGCGCCCTCGCGCTGGCCGCGATCGGTGCCGCGTTCATCTACATCCTCGACCAGCTGCGCCCCGCAGAGCTGGCCGAGCCACCGCAGCCCGGCGACCACAAGATCTACCTCAATACCACCGAAGCCCTCATCGGCCTGATCATCGTCGGAGCCATCTCCGTCGTCATCGCCGGCGTCCTCAGCGCCCTCCTCACCCGCCGCGCGGTCAGTCCCATCGCCCAGGCACTCAGGATGCAGCGCACCTTCGTGCAGGATGCCAGTCACGAACTCCGCACACCACTTGCCGTCCTCGACGCCCGCCTGCAGATTCTGCAACGCGGTCTCACCTCGGATGACCCCACGGCAACGACCGTCTCCGAACTTCGATCGGATGCCCACGATCTCATCGGGGTTGTGAACGACCTGCTGCTTGCGGCCGGCACCGGCACTGAGGCCGAACCAGGGAGCAACTCCGCTTCGCCCATCGCCCCGGCGATCAGCCACGCGGTTGAAGCCATGCGAGTTCTCGCCGACCCACGAGAGATCACCATCGGCCTGGAGATCGACGGCGACCCCGCCAGCACGATGCCGGCGACGAGCCTGCAGCGTTGCATCACCGCGCTGCTCGACAACGCACTCAGGCATTCCCCTAACGGCTCCGCAATCGCGGTGTCGGTGACCACCACCAGGTCCCACGCCGTCATCACCGTCACGGATCGCGGAGCGGGCATCCAGGGAATCGACCCTGATCACATCTTCGACCGGTTCGCGCACAGCTCGCCGTCACCGGTCGCACCACCGACGCGCCGAAGCTTCGGAATCGGCCTGGCCCTTGTCCGCGACATCACCACCAGGCACGGCGGCACCATCCGACTGGCCGAGACCACGCCGTCCGGAACCACCTTCGAGATGCGGTTGCCCCTTACGCATCTCCGGTGACCGCTAGCCGCGCAGCGGGTAGTCAACCGCGAACGACGCTGACCCACAGGGCGTTTTTCACGCTGCAGTCGCATTCCAATGTTGACACGCCTGTACCTCCAATTCAGACTCAATAGGTGAATGAAGATCCAACGGCGGAGAACGAAGCCATCGAGAAGGTCGTCGAAAGACTTTCTGAGCGCTTCCCGGAAGTCGAACGGGGCCGCATCGACGAGGTCGTCCATGACGAGCACCACGAGTTCGACGGCAGGCCGATCCGAGAGTATGTGCCCGTCCTGGTCGAACACGGAGCCAAGCAGCGCCTTCGCGAAGAGTTCTAGCGGTTCAGCTCGGGATTTAGTTCAGTGGTCTAGCGGTCCACTGCGGCGAGGATCGCCGCAGCGAGCTCGCGGGGCCGCGTGAACTGCGGCCAGTGCCCGGTCGGCAGGTCGACGAGTTCGATATCCTTCACCTTGGCCAGCTCGGCAACGAATGGGTTGCCTGCCGCTAGCCACGCGCGCATCATCTCGGTGGAGAACTCGCAGCAGATGACCGTCGCGGGCACGTCGTACCGGCGGGGGTCGCTCAGCACCTGCTTGTCGCTCGTGACCCGGGCAGGCTGCGGGATCGCGATGCCGCTGAACCTCTCGCGCAGCTCGTCAGTGAGGTCGATCAGGTCTTCCTTCTCGAACTCGGACCAGTCGGGGAGGGGAACCTCCCCGTTCACGACGCGCAGTTCGTCGTTGATCACTCCGCCATCGCCGAGCGGGCCGCTGTCGACGTAGATCACTCGCGCGACCGCATCCGGACGGGCATCCGCCGCAGCGTGTGCGATGGCTCCGCCACCGCTGTGGCCGACGAGCACCACGGGAGAAGGCAACGCGTCGACCGCGGCAACCACCGCGTCGACGTGGTCGCGCAGGCCGATGTTCGTGCGGTCGGCGTCGCGGGACTCGAGGCCGGGAAGGGTGAGCGCGTGCACGGTGTGTCCGGCATCCGCCAGCGGTGCGGCCACCTCGTCCCATGACGCGCCGTTGAGCCAGAAGCCGGGAATGAGAAGGAGATCCATGGCCGAAAGAGTATTTCGGCACCTCCGTGTGGTCAAGACCGCGCCGACCGGCCGGCCAGTCGAGCGGGGGGTCATACTGGGAGGCGTCGCATTGCACACCGTGACGTAACGGGAGGAGCGTGCATGAGGGTCGTCCGCATGGCCGAATTCGGGGATGCGAGCGTGCTTGAGCTCGCCGAAGCCCCCGACCTCGAGGCGGGTCCCGGCGAGGTCAGGATCAACGTCGTCGGCGCGGGCGTCAACGGCGCAGACATCTCCCAGAGGCAGGGCAATTATCCCCCTCCAGCGGGCGCGCCGCCCTGGCTCGGCCTGGAGGTGTCCGGAACGGTCTCGGCGATCGGTGAGGGTGTCATGGGCGTTGCGGTCGGCGACGCCGTATGTGCACTGCTTCCTGGTGGCGGATACGCCGAGCAGGCGGTCGTCGACGCCGGACTCGTGCTCCCCGTGCCGTCGAACGTGTCCGTTCTGGATGCGGCGGCATTGCCCGAGGTCGTGGCAACGGTATGGTCGAACGTCTTCATGCTCGCGCAGCTCCAACCGGGGGAAACACTCCTCGTCCACGGCGGAACGAGCGGAGTCGGCACCATGGCCATCCAGATCGCGACCGCCCTCGGTTCTCGGGTCATCGCCACGGCCGGGTCGCCGAAGAAGGTGGCATTCATCGAGTCCCTCGGTGCCACAGGCGTCGACTATCGAGCGGACGACTTCGTTGAGAAGGTCTCCGATTTCACCGATGACGCCGGAGCCGATGTCGTGCTGGACATCGTCGGTGGCGACTACCTCGCCCGCAACATCCGCGCCCTCGCTGTCGGCGGCAGGATCATGTCCATCGCGAACCGGAGCGGAGACCTGAGCACGTTCAGCCTGGGGTCGCTCATGATGAAGCGGGGCCGGATCTGGGCGACGACCCTACGCTTCCGGTCGCTCGCCGAGCGGGTCGAGATCCTCCAGGCGGTGCACAAGACGGTGTGGCCGCTCATCGAGGCGGGCTGGGTCAAGCCCATCATCGACTCGACCTACGACCTGAGCGAAGCGCCTGCCGCCCACGAACGGATGGAATCGTCCGCCCACATCGGGAAGATCCTGCTCCGCGCCGTCTGAATCGTCAGGGCGTCTGAGGCGGTAGGGCGCGTCTGGTGTTCACAGCGCGTCGAGGTAGAACCAGCGACGGTCCTCTCGCACGAATCGGCTCACCTCGCGCTGCTCTCCCGCGATGCCGTCCAGTCGGTAGCGTGCGCTGAACTCGACCGTGCCATCCGTATCGAGCATCCCTCCTCCGCTTCGGCCGAGGATGTCGAGCCGGTACCACCGCTGCCCGGGATCCAGCTCGAGTGAGGCCGGCCTGGTGCTCGGATGCCACGTCGCCAGCAGGTAGTCCTCGTCGCCAACCGCGAACGCCGAGTAGCGCGATCGCAAGAGCCGCTCCGCCGTCTGCTCAGCGGCCTCACCGCGATGGAACGGGCCGCAGCAGTTGT
>JAODMY010000133.1 GCA_025465535.1 Glaciihabitans sp. | reverse complement strand
CCGACGGCAAGCCGCGCGAGGTGTACCTCTATCACGTGAGCGACAACGAGTGGACGATGGCCGAGTACGAGAGCCAGTGCGTCGTCTGGCAGACCGCGCTCAATCCGGTCATCGCGCTCGAACTGCTTTCGAGCGGAGTCTGGTCGGGCAAGGGGGTTCTCGGTCCGGAGGCGTTCGACGCCAAGGCGTTCCTCGACCTGATGGCGCTGCCGCTGGATCAGGGTGGCTACGGCCAGAGCTGGGGCCTCGAGGATCGGTTGGCCTAGGACTTCGCCACGGGCCATTCCGTTGGGCTGCGACTAGCGGTCGTCGTCCCGATTCCGATCGTGATCCCGACCCCGATCCCGATCCCGACTGTGCCGGTCGCGGCGTCGGCGGACGAACCAGTAGCCGAGCCCGGCGAGGGCGATGAGGAAGATGAGTCCCCACGGTGAGCTTCCGATGTGGAAGCCAGTCGTTGCGAGGGGCGCGATGAGTTGGAGCATCGTGGCCGCCTCCTCGTGAAGATTGGAGCGGAGAATGGGGGATTCGAACCCCCGAGGGCTTGCACCCAACACGCTTTCCAAGCGTGCGCCATAGGCCACTAGGCGAATTCTCCTGGCCGATCCGAACGCGTAAAGCGCTCGTGAACCATAGAGAATCCTACCGGTATCTGGAAGTGTCGCCGATCCGTGTGACTGCGTATGGTTGGCATCGTGCCAACCAGCAACGCTGCACCCTCCAGAATCTACGTAACTTCTGCCGAGGGCCACACGGGCAAGTCGACGGTGGCACTCGGCGTTCTCGAAACGCTGGCCCGCGAGGCCGGACGGGTTGGCGTCTTCCGGCCGATCGCGCGCTCGACGGTCGAGCCCGACTACGTGCTGCAAATGCTTCTCGATCACGACACCGCCGACCTCGACTACGACGACTGCATCGGTGTGACCTACGAGCGGGTGCACAGCGATCCGGATGGGGCACTCACCGACATCGTCTCCCGCTTTGCCGCGGTCGAGCGCAGCTGCGATGCGGTCGTGATTCTCGGATCGGATTTCACGGATGTCGGCAGCCCAACCGAGCTCGCTTACAACGGGCGCATCGCCGCCAACCTCGGCGCACCGGTGCTGCTCGTGTTGGGCGGTCGCTCCTCCGAGGGTGAGGGTGCACGCTCCGTCGACGAGATGCGCCAGATCGCCGATCTGACGACCGCCGAATTACGCGAACAGCACGCCGGCCTGCTCGCGGTCGTGGTCAACCGCGCGGATCCCGACTCACTCCAGGCGATCAGGGGCGCCGTCGCGGCATCCGTCAGCGACGTGCCCGTGTGGACGATCCCGGAGGATCCATTCCTCGTCGCCCCCACCGTCGGCGCCCTGCTCAAGGCAACGGATTCTCGCCTCCTCTGGGGAGACCCAGAGCTTCTCGAGCACGAGGCCCTCGGGGTAGTCGTCGCCGCAATGTCGATGGAGAACGTGCTCACGCGACTGAGCGAGGGCGCCATTGTGATCGTGCCGGGGGATCGGGCCGACGTGCTGGTCGGCGTCCTGCTTGCGCACGCATCCGCGACGTTCCCCTCGCTTTCCGGCGTCATCCTGAACGGGGGATTCGAGTTGGCGCCGCAGGTGCAGCGGCTCATCTCGGGCATCGGTTCCACGCTCCCGATCGCGATGTCGAACCTCGGCACGTTCGAAACCGCGCGCAGGATCACCCAGACACGAGGCCGTCTCGCGGCGGACTCGACGCGTAAGTATGAAGCGGCGCGTGCGCTTTTCGATGAGCACGTTGGCGTTGCCGAAGTTCTCGGCAGGCTTCGACTGAACCCGTCGAGCGTTGTCACGCCGCTGATGTTCGAGTACGCGATCCTCGATCGCGCGCGCGAGAACCCGCGCCACATCGTGTTGCCGGAGGGGGACGACGACCGCATCCTGCGCGCGGCCGCCATCCTGCTGCAGCGTAAGGTCGCGCGGCTCACGATCCTCGGGGTTGAGGCGACCGTGCGCGGGCGCGCCACCGAGCTCGGCGTCGATATCTCGGAGGCCGATGTCATCGATCCGCTGGATCCGACACTGCGCGCGCGTTTCGCAGAGGAGTACGCGCGCATCCGTTCGCCTCGCGGGGTCACGGTCGGCCAGGCCAGCGACACCGTCACCGACGGCTCCTATTTCGGCACCATGATGGTGCACCTCGGTCTCGCCGACGGAATGGTGTCCGGCGCGAAGCACACCACGGCCAACACCATCCGGCCCGCCTTCGAGATCATCAAGACCCGGCCGGGTGTCGCCGTCGTCTCGAGTGTGTTTCTCATGGCCCTCGCGGATCGGGTGCTGGTCTACGGCGACTGTGCGGTCATCCCGGATCCCACCTCCGAACAGCTCGCGGACATCGCGATCTCATCGTCCGAGACGGCGACCCAGTTCGGCATCGACCCGAGGGTGGCCATGCTCAGCTATTCGACGGGCGAATCCGGCAGCGGAGCGGATGTCGACAAGGTGCGCGCCGCAACCGCCCTCGTGCGTTCGCGGCGGCCAGACCTGCTCGTCGAGGGGCCGATCCAGTACGACGCAGCTGCGGATGCGACGGTCGCCGCCGCGAAGATGCCGGGTTCCCAGGTGGCCGGGCGTGCCACCGTCTTCATCTTCCCCGACCTGAACACCGGCAATAACACCTACAAAGCGGTGCAGCGAAGCGCGGGCGCCGTAGCGATCGGACCGGTTCTGCAGGGCCTGAACAAGCCGATCAACGACCTCTCCCGTGGCGCCCTTGTCGAGGACATCGTCAACACCGTGGCGATCACCGCCATCCAGGCAGCAGCGGTCGCCGTGTCAGATTCGGTCCGGTCATGACCGAAATCTTCGTCGTCAACTCCGGATCCTCATCCATCAAGTACCAACTGGTCGAACTCGAGACCGGCAATGCCCTGGTCAACGGATTGATCGAGCGGATTGGCGAACCCGGCTCCGAAGCCGAGGATCACGGTGCGGGCATGAAGCTCGCGCTCGACCACCTCGGTGACGGGCACGACATCGCCGCCGTCGGGCATCGCGTCGTTCACGGCGGCACCCGATTCACCGAGGCGACCGTCATCACCGACGAGATCGAACAACAGATCGACGACCTGTCGCCGCTCGCTCCGCTGCACAACCCGGCCAATCTCATCGGCATCCGGGCCGCGCGGAAGGCCTTGCCGGACATCCCGCACGTCGCCGTTTTCGACACCGCGTTTCACCGGACCCTGGCGCCCGAGGCCTACACCTACGCGATCGACGCCGCGGTGGCCGAGAAGTATGGCGTGCGGCGCTACGGATTTCACGGCACGTCCCATAAATATGTCTCGGAGCGCGCGGCCGAGTTCCTCGGGCGACCGCTGGCCGACACCAAGACGATCGTCCTGCACCTCGGGAACGGGGCGTCGGCGTGCGCCATCGACGGCGGACGCTCGGTCGAGACCAGCATGGGGATGACGCCGCTCGAGGGGCTCGTCATGGGGACCCGCTCCGGAGATCTCGACCCGGCCATCCTTGGCTATCTGCACCGCCAGGGCGGCTACGACTTCGATGCGCTCGACGACCTCCTCAACAAGAGGAGCGGCCTCCTCGGGCTCACGGGCAGCGGTGACATGCGCGATGTCGAGGCTGCGGCGGGCGGCGGCGGTACCTCGGAGGACGACGGCGCTGAGGGTGTCGGCGCTGCTGTGGCCGAGGCGGCGCTCGCGGTGTATCGGCACCGCATCCGGTCCTACGTTGGCGCGTATTGGGCCCAGCTCGGAAGGCTGGATGCGCTCGTGTTCACGGCGGGCGTCGGCGAAAACAGCGTGTCCCTGCGCGAAACGACGCTGGTCGGCCTCGAGGGGCTGGGAATTTCCGTCGATCCCGCCCGCAACGCTTCCAAATCGAGGGCCGCTCGCTACATCTCGCCGGACGGCTCACCCGTCGCCGTGCTGGTGATCCCCACCAACGAGGAACTGGAGATCGCGCGGCAGACCTTCGCCGCGATCGACTAGTCTCGCTGCTCGCTGCTCGCTGCTCGCTGCTCGCTGCTCGGCCGCATGCCGCCCCTCCGCGCCCCCGTTGTCGTGTGCGTCCCGTTCATAACTCAGCCTGAAATTCTTGCCAGACCCCCGCAGGCCCGGATTCACGGGGGTGTCATGACCGCTGGCGAAATTCAGGCTGAGTTATGAACGCGGCCGGTCGGGTAAAGTGGGTGATGGCTCCTCGCGTGGCGCCATCCAGGCCAACTCCCCCAGGGCGGAAACGCAGCAAGGGTAACCGGGCTCTGGCGGGTGCGCGAGGGGTCTTTTCCGTTAAAATCCGTCGCCCGCGAAACCGTACACATCCCCCGGTCGAGCACGAGTCAAGGTCGCTGGCTCCGGCTAGTCTTGACGCGTGGCCACAGCCCTGTATCGCCGGTATCGACCGGAGACCTTCGCCGAACTGATCGGCCAGTCCCAGGTGACGGATCCACTCCGCACGGCTCTGCGCACCGACCGCGTCAACCACGCCTACCTGTTCAGCGGGCCCCGTGGATGCGGCAAGACGACCTCCGCGCGCATCCTCGCGCGCTGCCTCAATTGCGCAGAGGGTCCGACCGATACCCCGTGCGGTGTGTGCCCGAGCTGCATCGAGCTGTCGCGGGATGGCGGCGGCTCGCTCGATGTCGTCGAGATCGACGCGGCCTCCCACAACGGCGTCGACGATGCCCGCGACCTGCGCGAGCGCGCCGTGTTCGCGCCGGCCCGCGATCGCTTCAAGATCTTCATCCTCGACGAGGCGCACATGGTGACGCCGCAGGGTTTCAACGCCCTGCTGAAGATCGTCGAAGAGCCGCCGGAGCACGTCAAATTCATCTTCGCGACGACCGAGCCCGAGAAGGTCATCGGCACGATCCGGTCGCGCACGCACCACTATCCGTTCCGCCTTGTGCCGCCTGCCCAGATGCTCGAATACACGCAGACGCTGTGCGACGCCGAGGGCATCACGGTCGCTCCCGGGGTCCTTCCGCTCGTCGTTCGCGCGGGTGGGGGATCGGTGCGCGACACCCTGTCACTGCTCGACCAGTTGATGGCTGGCAGCGAGGGAACGAACATCGAGTACGAGCGAGCCGTCGCTCTCCTCGGCTACACGCACGGCGCGCTGCTCGACGAGGTCATCGACGCGATCGGCGCCCGGGATGCCGCGGCCGCCTTCCGCGCGGTCGACCGGGTCATCCAGACCGGCCAGGATCCACGCCGTTTCGTCGAAGACCTGCTCGAGCGCCTGCGCGACCTCATCATCGTGTCGGCCACGACATCCGAGGGCGCCGCCGCCGTGCTTCGCGGAGTGCCGCAGGACGAACTCGACCGCATGGATGCGCAGGCCCACAAGTTCGGCGATGCCGAGCTGTCGCGGGCCGCGGATGTCGCCAATGCCGCACTTACGGAGATGACGGGCGCGACATCCCCTCGACTGCACCTCGAGCTGATGATTGCGCGCGTGCTGGTTCCGGCCAGCGATGAGACCGATCGCGGCGCGCTGGCGCGGGTCGAGCGCCTGGAGCGACGGATCGGTGTGGATGGCGTCGGCCCGGTCGAGCCGATCGCTCGCGTCGAGCGGGCACCACGTGTCGAGCCACGCGTCGAGCCGGCCGCTCGCGTCGAACCAGCACTTCGTGTCGAGCCGGCTGCCCGAGTCGAGCCGCCTGTGGGGCCGGCAGCCACGAAGCCGCCCGTCGAGCCCACCCCGGCCGCTGAAGTTCGGCCAGCCGTTGAGCCGGTCGAAACGCCGGCCGCGACCATTTCGCAGCCGACCGAAGCGCTAGCGCCGGCTGAGACTCCCGCGACGAAAGCGACCGAGGAGAGTCCCAAGACGGTCACTCTGCAGCAGATGCGCGACTCGTGGCCGGAGATCCTCGAGGTCGTCCAGAAGGCGAAACGCAACGCCTGGATGGTCGTCTACACGAGCCAGGCCCGAGCGCTCGATGGCGACGTTCTCACGTTGACATTCCCGAACGAGACGGATGTCGCCAGCTTCAAGCAGCCCCAGGGCGCGGGCGAGGGCGTGAGCGAGTACCTCCGCAAGGCCATCGTCGAGGTGCTCGGACTCCGCGTGAAGTTCATCGCCAGGGTCGAGCCCACGCTCGCGACTTCAGCCCAGGTTGGCGCGGCACCGGCAAACGCGGGGCCAGCAAATCCCGGGCCAACCAGTCCCGCGCCAACCACTCCCGTGCGAACTACCGCGCCGAGCAATTTCGCGCCAGCGGACGAGGGGCCGTCAGACGAGGAACCCGAGCCGATCGAGCCGGACCTGCAGCCGGATGTCGACGAGGGCGGATGGGCGGTAGTCCAGATCCCGACTTCGGAGACGCCCATGGCCATCGAGCCACAGCGGGCAGAAACAAGGCCGTCCCAGGCGAGGGCCGCCCAAGCGAATGCGGCCCAGGCGAAGGCCACACAGTCGAGGACTGCCCCGTCGAGGACCGCACAGCCGAAGGCAGCCGATGCGCCAATCGATGCGCCAACCGCAGCACCGAACGTAGCACCGACAAGGCCTGCCGAACCCCAGCGATACGGCGAATCCGTCGTCCGGGAAATCCTCGGCGCGAGTTTTATCGAGGAGCAGATCGTTGTGCCCCGCGTCATCCCGAGAGGTGACGGCTAATGTACGAGGGAATCGTCCAGGAGCTCATTGACGAATTGGGCCGCCTGCCCGGCATCGGTCCGAAGTCGGCGCAGCGCATCGCCTTCCACATCCTGACCACCGAGAGCTTCGACGTCACGCACCTCGCCGAGGTGCTCATGACGGTCAAGGAGAAGGTGCGATTCTGCGAGATCTGCGGAAACGTCACTGAGGAGGAGACCTGCAATATCTGCCGCGATCCGCGCCGTTCGGCCGCGACCATCTGCGTCGTCGAAGAGGCGAAGGATGTCCAGGCGATCGAACGCACGCGCGAGTTCCGCGGGCTGTATCACGTCCTCGGCGGCGCCATCAGCCCGATCGACGGCATCGGGCCCGACGACCTGAACATCCGCAAACTGGTCCAGCGCCTCGCGGACGGAACCGTCACGGAGGTCATCATCGCGACCGACCCGAACCTCGAGGGCGAGGCGACCGCGACCTACCTCACCCGCCTCCTGGTGCAGCCGAACCTGCGGGTCACGCGCCTCGCATCCGGACTCCCGGTCGGCGGCGACCTCGAGTATGCGGACGAGGTCACGCTCGGTCGTGCCTTCGAGGGCCGGCGACTCGTCGAGGGGTGATTGCGCGGCGGGGTACGTGCCCGAGCTCGCAGGCTCGCGCGGCGCTGGGGTCGCGCAATCGCTAGCGCGATTGCCATAGCTCCACCGCGCGGACTGCTTCGCAGCCCTCATAGCTCCGCCGCGCAGTGAGTGCACATTACACTGAAGGCTGCACGAATTCGCCGTCCCATTTTCATCCTGGAGCACTAGCGTGAGCTTGATCGTACAGAAGTACGGAGGATCCTCCGTTGCTGACGCCGAGAGCATCAAGAGGGTCGCGAAGCGCATCGTCGAGACCCGCAAGGCGGGCAACGAGGTCGTCGTCGTCGTCTCCGCGATGGGGGATACGACCGACGAACTGATGGACCTCGCCAACAAGGTCGTCCCGCAGCCGAGCGGCCGCGAGCTGGACATGCTTCTCACCGCGGGCGAGCGCATCGCGATGGCGCTCCTCGCCATGGCCATCAAGAGCCTCGGCGTGGATGCCCGCAGCTACACCGGGAGCCAGGCCGGCATGATCACGGATGCCCAGCACGGTTCCGCGCGCATCGTGGACGTGACGCCGGGCAGGGTCCGCGCCGCAATCGATGCCGGAGCGGTCGCGATCGTCGCCGGGTTCCAGGGCTTCAATCGCGGAACCGGTGACATCACTACCCTCGGCCGCGGCGGATCCGACACCACCGCCGTCGCGCTCGCCGCTGCCCTCGGCGCCAGCGTGTGCGAGATCTACACGGACGTCGACGGCGTATTCACGACGGACCCACGGATGGTTCCATCCGCTCGCAAGATCGACCGCATCACGAGCGAGGAAATGCTCGAACTCGCGGCGGCCGGTGCGAAGGTCCTCTATATCCGCGCGGTGGAATATGCCCGACGGCACGGAGTTACCCTTCACGTACGGTCGTCGTTCAACAACAATGAGGGAACGCTGGTCGTCAATCCAGTGGATGGAGAAAGCAACGTGGAAGAGCCACTCATCGCCGGTGTCGCAGCCGATCTGAGCCAAGCCAAGATCACGGTTGTCGGCGTTCCTGACATTCCGGGCAAGGCCGCCCAGATTTTCACGACCGTCGCGGGTTCGGGGGCGAACATCGACATGATCGTGCAGAACGGGTCGCTCGCGCTCACCGGTCGCACCGACATCTCTTTCACACTTCCGAAGACCGACGGCCCGGCAACACTGGCCGCGCTCGAATCCGCGAAGGACGACATCGGATTCGAGACGCTCCAGTTCGACGACCAGATCGGCAAGCTGTCGCTCGTGGGCGCCGGGATGCGAACGAACGCCGGCGTATCGGCCAAGCTTTTCACAGCGCTGTTCGAGGCCGGAATCAACATCGAAATGATCTCAACAAGTGAGATCCGGATCTCGGTCGTCACTCGAGCGGACATAATCAAGCAGGCCGTCACGGTCGTGCACACCGCATTCGACCTCGACAGCAACGACGGCGAGGCGCAGGTTTACGGAGGGACCGGACGATGAGTAACGGTGTGAAAATCGGCGTTGTCGGAGCGACAGGGCAGGTCGGTGCCGTGGTTCGCCAGCTCCTCGAGGAGCGTGATTTCCCCGTAGCCGAGATTCGGTACTTCGCCTCGTCTCGCAGCGCTGGCAAGACGCTTCCGTGGCGTGGGACAGACATCGTCATCGAGGATGCCGAGACCGCCGACCCGACCGGGCTGGATGTCGCCATCTTCTCGGCGGGCGCCACCACCTCGAAGACCCAGGCCCCGCGGTTTGCCGCAGCCGGCGTCCTCGTGATCGACAACTCCTCGGCCTGGCGCATGGATCCTGAGGTTCCGCTCGTGGTCAGCGAGGTCAACCCGCACGCGCTCGATTCTGCGGTCAAGGGAATCATCGCGAATCCCAACTGCACCACCATGGCAGCGATGCCCGTGCTGAAGGTACTGAACGACGAGTCCGGGCTCGAGCGCCTGATCGTTTCGACCTACCAGGCCGTGTCCGGTGCCGGGCTCGCCGGCAGCGAGGAACTGCTCGAGCAGTCCCGCGCCGCGGTCGCGCAGGACACGATCGGTCTCGTGCACGACGGCTCGTCTGTCGACTTCCCTGCCGCATCCAAGTTTCCGGAGACGATCGCGTTCGATGTCGTTCCGCAGGCCGGCAGCTTCGTCGATGACGGTCTGTTCGAGACGGACGAGGAAAAGAAGCTTCGCAACGAGAGTCGCAAGATCCTCGAATTGCCCGGGCTCCTCGTCAGCGGAACCTGCGTTCGCGTCCCCGTCTTCACGGGCCACTCGCTCTCGATCAACGCCGAGTTCGCCTCGCCGCTGTCCGTCGAGCGCGCGAAGGAGCTGCTGAAGGATGCACCTGGGGTCGTGCTTCTGGATGTCCCGACGCCGCTCTACGCCGCGGGCAAAGACCCGTCGTATGTCGGTCGGATCCGCCAGGACGAGGGCGTGCCGAACGGTCGCGGGCTCGCGCTGTTCATCAGCAACGACAACCTCCGCAAGGGTGCCGCGCTGAACGCGGTGCAGATCGCCGAGTTGGTCGCCGCAAAGCTGGTCGCCGCGGCGTAGACGGTCGGCGCGGCGGGTTACGCGACGCCAGCCGCCGCGAGGCAGGCCCGCGCGCCGGCGGCCGCCTCGGCCAGGGCGACATCGAGCGGCAGCGTTCGCGTTCGGGTCGACATCAGCTCGATGCCCCACGGGCCCTGGTATCCCATCGCGGTGACGGCGCGGATGAACGCTGGCACATCGAAATCGCCCTCGCCGGGGACCAGGCGATTGTCGAAGGTGTCGTCGAAGAAGGTGCCGACGGCTGCGGCTGGGGCATCCGACAACTCGACCGCGACGAGGCTCGACGCCGACAGCATCTCGACGACGCGGTCGTAGGGGATGCCGTCCCGGTAGAGGTGCCACGGATCCAGCAGGATGCCCGCGGCCGGGCTCGCGAGTTCGAGCACGAGCGGGATCGCGTCCTCGATCAGGCGAAGCCCCGACCCGGCGCCGGGCTCGAGGGCGATTCGGGTGCCGGCCGCGGCCGCATCCGATGCCAGTTGCGCGAACTCGCGGCGCAGGATTTCGGGATCGCGAGTGTCGCCGGGTGCGCCGGTCCCGACCTTGATGTGGTGCGCGCCGAGCACGGCAGCGGCTTCGAGCAGGCGGGTGCGGCGGGCGTTCGAGGCCTCGCGACGAGGTCCGTCGATCCACCAGTCGTTGAGGTACTCGACCTCGATCCGGGAGAGTCCCGCATCCGAAACCATGGTTTGAAGTGCCGCAAAGCCGATCGTGTCGCGAGCGGCGTCGAGGTCGGCGAGCTCGAATCCGATTCCGGTGTACCCCGCGGCTGCGACCGCGGCGACCCGGTCGGCGATCGCGAATGGGCTCTCGTCCGGCGTCAGCCCGGGGCGGACGTTTCCTGCGGAGGTCCAACAGGTGGCAAGGAGTGTGGGCACGGCCTCCATCCTGCCCGCTGGAGGGGGCCGAGAATACATTCGCACAGCAGATAAACTGGCGCGGTGAGTAAACCCATCGACGTTGCCCTCATCGGCGGCGGGATCATGAGCACGACCCTCGGCACGCTGCTGAAGCAGCTTGAGCCCGATTGGGAGATCAAGATCTTCGAGGCGCTGCCCCAGGTCGCTCTCGAAAGCTCGAACCCGTGGAACAACGCCGGCACCGGCCACTCGGCGCTCTGCGAACTCAACTACACGCCCGAGCGCGCGGATGGCACGATCGACATTTCCGGCGCGGTGAAGGTGAACGAACAGTTCCAGGTCTCACGCCAGTTCTGGGCGCACCTGCTCGAGATCGGCGCCCTGCCCGATCCGACCGCATTCATCAACTCGACCCCGCACATGAGTTTCGTCTGGGGCGAGGACAACGTCGACTACCTGCGCCGACGCTTCGAGGCGCTGCAGGATCATCCACTGTTCGAGGGGATGGAATACAGCGAGGATCCCGCGGTCATCCGCGAGTGGGCCCCGCTGCTCATCCCGGGGCGCAGGAAGAACGAGCCCATCGCCGCGACCCGAATCGCCGCGGGAACTGACGTCGACTTCGGTGCACTCACGCGCCTGTTGACCGACTACCTCACCAGCAACGGCGCCGAGCTCATCGTCGAGGAGCGTGTCACCAAGCTGAAGCGCAAGAACGGCAACTGGCGCATCACGACCCGTCACACGGTCGGCAACACACCCGAGTTCTACGACGCAAAGTTCGTCTTCGTGGGGGCTGGTGGCAACGCGCTGAACCTGCTGCAGAAGTCCGGTATCAAGGAGATCCGCGGATTCGGCGGCTTCCCGGTGAGCGGCGAATTCCTGCGCACCGACAACCAGGACATCGTGAAGAAGCTGCAGGCGAAGGTCTACGGCAAGGCGTCGATCGGGGCGCCGCCCATGTCGGTGCCGCATCTCGACACCCGCATCGTGGATGGCCAGGCGAGCCTGATGTTCGGACCGTACGCGGGATTCAGCCCGAAGTTCCTGAAGTCGGGCTCCTATCTCGATCTCGTGAAGTCGATCCGCTTCCACAATCTCATCCCGATGATCCAGGCCGGGGCGAGAAACCTGAGTCTCGTCCAGTACCTGGTCAGCCAGCTCGCGGCGAGCAAGAAGACGAAGTTCGCTGCGCTGCAGGACTTCTTCCCGGATGGCGACCCGAAGGACTGGTACAAGATCACGGCGGGCCAGCGAGTCCAGGTGATCAAGAAGGATGCCAAAAAGGGCGGCGTCCTCCAGTTCGGAACAGAGGTGGTTGCGGCCGCGGATGGCAGTATCGCGGGCCTGCTGGGCGCGTCGCCCGGGGCTTCGACGGCCGTCCCGATCATGCTCGGACTCGTCGAGAAGTGCTTCCCCGACCGGATCGAGGCGTGGCGTCCTGCTCTGACCGCGATGGTCCCGAGCTTCGGCAAGCAGCTCGCGGATAACGTCAAGCTCGCCGAACGCACGATGGCCAGCACGGCGAAGGCGCTCGAGATCGCTCGCTAGCCGGCAGACGCGGTTAAAGCACTTGCGCTTGGCTAGAACGTATGTTCGAATGTCAACATGCGATGGGACGGCCAGACACTCGACTCCGAAGTGCCGGAAGCGCTGCCGGGGCTCGCGCGCCTCAACAAC
>JAODMY010000127.1 GCA_025465535.1 Glaciihabitans sp. | reverse complement strand
GGTGATGCGTCTGCCCCCGTACGTACGGGGGCAGACGCATCACCCGGGGGCAGACACGGTCGCGCGGCGCGATGTCCCTCGTGGAACATTCCTGAGATCAGGTTTAGCCGCTGCCGGAGGAGCCGCCCGATGACCCGCCGCCCGATTACCCGCTACCGGATGACCCGCTACCCGATGACCCGCCACCGGATGACCCGCCCCCCTTGTCGTCGCCGATTTCTCGCGGCGTCGCCGTCGTCACCATGACGGTGCCCCGGTGATCATCCTGAGGCGAGGCAGACGGAGTGGGAGTCGCCGTCGGTGTCTCAGCGTCGGCGTTCGTGGTGATCGGGGCGACATCGCTAATTGCCCCGCTGTTCTGGTCGGGGATGTCGGCGATGGCGACAATCGTGCCGGCGCTCGCGGCGAGGATGGCCACGCCGATGGCGGTTGCAAGGATGGCGCCCCCGAATTTCATAGCCCCATCCTGCCGGGAAGTGAGCGCTCGCGGCCTCCGCATGAGAGCTATCTCACGAAACGACGAGCGATTCGTCATCCGGCATCGACAGCGTCAGGACAGCGCGCTGGATGTACTCGTTCTTCTCGATGGCCTGCTCGATGGTGTGCAGCCGGACGGCAAGGCGCGACTCGTCGTCATTGCCGGTGAGATCGACCGCGGCGACCAGGTAGATGCGGCTGGGCCCCACGAACTCGAGGTGCAGGTAGGTCACCCGTTCGATCGCGTCGCTCGCGAGAACCTCGCGGAGAACCGCATTGGTCACCTCGTCGCTCGCCTCCTGGCCGACGACGAATCGACGATTGCGGTCCATCAGGACGATGGCGACGATGCCGAGCAGGATACCGACGAGGATCGACCCGATCGCGTCGTAGACGGCGTCGCCGGTCAGCTGGTGCAGCAGTACGCCGAAGAACGCGATAACCAGTCCGACGAGCGCCGCCGAGTCCTCGGCGAAAACCGCGCGGAGGGTCGTGTTGGAGCTGGTCAGCACGTGGTCGAGGGTGCGCTGGCCTCGCTCGCGTGCCGCGCCGCGTGCCTGCCGAAGCGCCTGCTGGAACGAGAAGGCCTCGAGGATCGCGGAGATGCCGAGGACCAGGTAGGCGACCCAAACTTCCCTGCTGCTCTCCGGGGCGCCCAGCTCCTGGATGCCGTGTGCGACCGAGATGACCGCGCCGGCCGTGAACAGCCCGAACGCGGCGATGGTCGACCAGAAATAGGCCTCGCGCCCGTAGCCGAGTGGATGCTCGTCGTCGCGTTCGATCGCGCCGCGGCGGTCTGCAATGAGCAGGAAGATCTCGTTGCCGGTGTCCGCCCAGGAGTGCGCGGCCTCCGCCGTCATCGATGCCGAACCGGTCAGGAACGCCGCGATCGACTTCGCGATTGCGATCGCCAGGTTCGCGCAGAAAGCGAGAACGACCGTGAGCGACACCGTGGGCATGGGAACAGCGTAAACTGGGCGCGCAAGACAGTGATCCGGTTATCACCGGGGAGTCGTCGGAAGAACAGCTGTTGTCGGTTGAGCGAAACCAACGCAGCCCAGTAGAACCGACCGGGTGAGCCCGATACAGCTTGTTTTTCTTGAGAGGTCGGCCGCGTACTTCCCGTGCGTGATCGGCAAACGAGGTGGTACCGCGGCATCCGTCGTCCTCGTGCAGAAGTGCAGTTAGCACGCTGTGTAGCCAGCACAGCCGTGTAGCCAACGCAGAGCACGAGTCGAAAGAGACAGATGACCTACCCCAAACGATCCCCCCACGGCGTGACGAGCGACGGTGCCGCCCGTGTTCCCGCGTCGCCGCGCTTCCCGGAGATCGAGCAGGGCATCCTCGCCTTCTGGAAGGGCGACAACACGTTCCAGGCCTCCATCGACGCGCGCGAGGGATGCGAGGAGTGGGTCTTCTACGACGGGCCGCCGTTCGCCAACGGCCTGCCGCACTACGGTCACCTGCTGACCGGTTACGCGAAGGATCTCTTCCCGCGCTTCCAGACCATGCGCGGCAAGCAGGTGCACCGCCGCTTCGGTTGGGACACCCATGGACTTCCGGCCGAGCTGGAGGCCATGCGCCAGCTCGGCATCACCGAGAAGCACGAGATCGAAGACATGGGGATCGACGTCTTCAATGCGAAGGCGCGCGAATCCGTGCTCGAGTACACACGGGAGTGGCAGGAGTACGTCACCCGGATGGCGCGCTGGGTCGACTTCGAGAACGACTACAAGACTCTCGACATCACCTACATGGAGTCGGTCATCTGGGCGTTCAAGCAGCTCCACGATAAGGGGCTCGCGTACGAGGGCTTCCGCGTGCTGCCCTACTGCTGGCACGACGAGACGCCGCTGTCCAACCACGAACTGCGGATGGACGACGACGTCTACAAGATGCGCCAGGACCAGACGGTGACGGTGACGTTCCCTCTCGATGGGGCGAAGGCAGAGGCGCTCGGTCTCACCGCGGTTCGCGCGCTCGCCTGGACGACGACGCCGTGGACCCTCCCAACCAACCTCGCGCTCGCCGTCGGCCCCGACATCGAATACTCGATCCTGCCGAGCGGACCGCTGGGAGCGGGCGACGGCGCAGCGGAGGGCGTCGCGGAATACCTGCTGGCCACGGACACGGTTGGCGCGTACGCCAAAGACCTCGGTTACGAGTCCGGCGCCGAGGCGCTCGCCGCAGTGAACCGCACGGTTCTCGGCCGCGAGCTTACGGGCGTGACCTATGGGCGCCTCTGGGACTACTACGCCGACACCGAGGAGTGGGGCACGCAGAACGCGTGGCAGATCCTGGTTGCCGACTACGTCGCGACCGGCGAGGGTACGGGCATCGTGCACCAGGCGCCCGCCTACGGTGAGGACGACCAGGCGGTCTGCGCCGCGGCCGACATCCCTGTCATCATCTCGGTGGATGATGGCGCGAAGTTCCTGCCGATCATCTCCGAGGTCGCCGGCCTCCAGGTCTTCGAGGCGAACAAGACGCTCACCCAGATGCTGCGCGCCGAGGGTCGGCTGCTGCGGGTCGCGAGCTACGAGCACAGCTACCCGCACTGCTGGCGCTGCCGCAATCCACTGATCTACAAGGCCGTGTCGAGCTGGTTCGTGCGCGTGCCGGAGTTCCGCGATCGCATGGGTGACCTCAACCAGGAGATCACCTGGGTTCCGGAGAACGTCAAGGATGGCCAGTTCGGCAAGTGGCTGGCGAACGCCCGTGACTGGTCGATCTCGCGCAACCGCTACTGGGGATCGCCCATCCCGGTGTGGAAAAGCGACAATCCGGCGTATCCGCGCGTGGATGTCTACGGCTCGCTCGACGAACTGGCCGCCGACTTCGGTGACCTGCCCAAAAATGCCGACGGCCAGCCGGACCTGCACCGCCCGTTCATCGACGAACTGACCCGACCGAATCCGGATGACCCGACCGGCAAGTCGACCATGCGCCGCATCACCGACGTGCTCGACGTCTGGTTCGACTCAGGATCGATGCCGTTCGCCCAGGTGCACTATCCGTTCGAGAACGCCGAGTTCTTCGAGGAGCACAATCCGGCCGACTTCATCGTCGAGTACATCGGTCAGACGCGCGGCTGGTTCTACATGCTGCACGTGCTCTCGACCGCGCTGTTCGATCGCCCGGCATTCAACAACGTCATCAGTCACGGCATCGTCCTCGGCAGCGACGGACAGAAAATGTCCAAGAGCCTGCGCAATTATCCGGATGTCACCGAGGTCTTCGAACGCGACGGCGCGGATGCGATGCGCTGGTTCCTGATGTCATCGTCCGTCATCCGCGGTGGCAACCTGGTCGTCACGGAGGAAGGGATCCGCGGTGGGGTTCGGGAGTTCCTGCTGCCGCTCTGGAGCACGTACTACTTCTTCACGCTCTATGCGAACAGCGCCTCCAGCGATGGGTACACCGCAACCTGGCGCACCGATTCGCGGAACGTCCTCGACCAGTACCTGCTCGCGAAGACCGGTCAGTTGATCACCGAGGTGACGCGGGACCTCGAGAACCTCGACAGCCCGCTCGCCGCGGCCAAGCTGCGTGACTTCGCCGACGTCCTGACCAACTGGTACGTGCGTCGCAGCCGCGATCGCTTCTGGTCCGGCACCGACAACGACGCGTTCGACACGCTGTACACGGTCCTCGAGACGGTGACCAGGGTCGCCGCGCCGCTCATCCCGCTCGTCGCCGAGGAGATCTGGCAGGGGCTGACCGGCGGCAGGAGCGTGCACCTCGAGGATTGGCCTCTCGCCGAGCTGTTCCCCGCAAACGACACGCTCGTTGCCGCGATGGATGTCGTCCGAGAGGTCGCCTCCGCCGGACTCGGCCTCCGCAAGGCGAAGAACCTGCGCGTGCGCCTTCCGCTTGCGCGCCTGACCGTCGTGACACCGTCCCCGGCCGGCCTCACCGCGTTCGGCGACATCCTGCGTGACGAGCTCAACGTCAAGGCCGTCGATTTCGTCGAGTTCGCCGACAGCAGCCTCGAGACCTACGGGATCACCAGGCGGTTGAGTGTGAATGCGAGGGCCGCTGGCCCCCGAATCGGCAAGCAGGTGCAGGCGGTCATCCAGGCGGCGCGCGCCGGCGATTGGGAATCCGTGGGGGAGGGTGTCGTGGTCGGCGGAGTCGAGCTGGTCCCGGGCGAGTTCGAGCTCGAACTCCACGCCGCGAGCGAGTCGACCGCCATCGCGTTCCTCAGCGGTGGTGGCTTCGTGCTGCTCGACACCGAGACGACTCCGGAGCTCGAGGCCGAAGGACTTGCGCGGGATGTCATCCGCTCGATCCAGGACACCCGGAAGGCCGCAGACTTCCAGGTGAGCGATCGCATCATGCTCGAGATCCGGGGTGATTCCGACGCCGATGTCAGCGCGCTCAGTCGATTCAATGACACGATTGGAACCGAGACGCTTAGCGTCGCGACGACGATCAGTTTCGCGGAAGACCCCGCGACGGACGCCGCGATGAACACAGGGGCAGGGTCGCAGCGAACCACGCTTGCGGCGGGCCAGTATTCGAACGAGGGCGTTCTCGTGATCGACGTACGGAAGTCGGGAGCAGTGGATGTCTAAGTCACCCAAGGGCAAGAAGAGCGACCCGGAAGACACTCGCGAACCCGGCGATTACGACGACGGGCTCTACGAGCGCCAGGCCGGCGAGGTCTACGCGGAACTGCTTCAGCGCGTCGGTGAGGGCAGCCCGCGCCCGCGACTGGATGCGACCCGTCGCGCCGCCGAGCTGCTCGGCGATCCGCAGCGCGCGTACCCCGTCATCCACATCACGGGAACCAACGGCAAGACCTCGACGAGCCGGATGATCGAGAGCCTGCTGCGCGCGCACGGCCTGCGCACCGGGATGCTCACGAGCCCCCACCTCGAAAAGGTGAACGAGCGGATCGTGATCGACGGCCTGCCGATCTCCAACGCGGCATTCGTCTCGAACTGGACGGACATCGCTCCTTTCCTCGAGCTCACCGACGCCGAGTTCGAAGCGAAGGGCGAGCCGCCGCTGAGCTTCTTCGAGGCTCTCACTCTTCTCGCCTTTGCCGCCTTCGCGGATGCGCCAATCGACGTCGCGGTGATCGAGGTCGGGATGGGCGGCGAGTGGGATTCGACCAACATCGCCGACGGCCAGGTGGCCGTCTTCGCACCCATCGCGCTCGACCACACGCAACGCCTCGGCAGCACGATCGCCGAGATCGCGCGCACCAAGTCCGGGATCATCAAGCCAGCCGCGGCGGTGGTTTCCGCGCAACAGAAGCCCGAGGCTCTCGCTGAGCTTCAGCGAGCGGCCGAACTGAACGAGTCGACTATCGCGGTGGAGGGAACGGCGTTTTCCCTGCTCTCCGACACTGTTGCGGTCGGCGGGCAGGTCATCTCGATCAAGGGCCTCGCCGGTAGCTACAGCGACATTTTCCTGCCCATGTTCGGCGATCACCAGGCCCGCAACGCGACACTCGCGATTGCCGCGGTCGAGTCGTTCCTCGGCGGCGGCAGCCAGGCGCTGAACCAGGACATCGTCGCGGAGGGGCTCGCGACGGCCACCTCGCCCGGCCGGCTGCAGATCATCGGCACCGATCCGACGATCCTCGTGGACGCCGCGCACAATCCGCACGGGGCGGCGGCGCTCGCGGCCGCCCTGGAGTCGTACTTCACGTTCGACGAGATCGCGGTCGTCATCAGCGTTCTTGCCGACAAGGATGCCCGCGGCATCGTCGAGGCGTTGGCTCCGATCGCCGCGCGCTTCCATGTGACGCACTCCGAGTCGGATCGCGCGATCCCCTCCAAAGACCTCGCGAAGATCGTCCTCGACGTGAGCAGCAGTGAGGCGACCCACGAGTACGAGAGCTTCGAGGCCGCGATCCAGGCCGCCCGTACCTGGGCCAATGAAGAGCCGCGTCGCGCCGTCGTCGTCACCGGATCCATCACCCTGGTCGGCGAGGCGATCACTCTCGCGACCCGGGAGGGCTGGAAGAAGTGACCGCGGCCGCGCCACGCGTGCGCCGACCGCGCAGCCTCACCGAGAGCCTGCTCTCGATTGTCCTGACGCTCGAGGCCATACTCGTGTTCTTCATCGCGCTCACCGTGTTCGGGCTCCACGCCCTGAGCCCGGCGGTGGCGTTCGGAGGGGGAGCGGCACTCGCCGTTGTCCTCCTCGCCGCGACCAGAGTGATGCGGTACTCCTGGGGCGTCTGGATCGGCTGGCTGCTGCAGTTGGTCATCCTCGCGACCGGACTCGTCCTCGCCGCCCTCTATATCGCCGCGCTCTTTTTCATAGCGATGTGGGTCTTCTGCTTCGTGCGTGGACGCCAGATCGACAGACAAAACCACGCCCTCAGATCACAATCCGATCAGAAGCCAGAATCAGAACAGAAAGAGACCCCATGACCATCGAAGAAACTCTTGTCCTCGTGAAGCCGGATGGCGTCGCCCGCAACCTGACCGGCGAGATCCTGCGCCGCATCGAGGCGAAGGGCTACCAGCTCGTCGACCTGAAGCTCGTCGAGGCGAGCCGCGAGCTGTTGACGAAGCACTACGAGGAGCACCAGGGCAAGCCGTTCTTCGAGCCGCTCGTCGAGTTCATGGAGAGCGGCCCGATCGTCGCCGTGCGGGTCGTCGGCAATCGAGTGATCGAGGGATTCCGCTCGCTCGCTGGCACGACAGACCCGACCACGGCTGCTCCCGGGACCATCCGCGGAGACCTCGGCCGCGACTGGGGCCTCAAGGTGCAGCAGAATCTGGTGCATGGCAGCGACTCGCCCGAGTCGGCCGCGCGCGAGCTCGCCCTCTGGTTCGACTAACAGCAAGCCCCCAAACCTCGTCTGCCCCCGTGTGATGCGTCTGCCCCCGTACGTACGGGGGCACACGCATCACACGGGGGCAGACGCGGTTAAGGCAGTGGCTACTAGTTCGTCGTTCCCGGCTTTTGCTTGTCGACGAACGCCGCAAAGACGCTGGCGTCCGTCAGCGAGCCCGTGTACTGCGCGCCGTTGACGAAGACCGTCGGCGTACTGACGTTGCCGCTGAAGACCGAGCTGATGGTCAACGCCGTCGATGCGCTCACCCACGACTTGAATGACTCGCCGTTGACGCATCCCGCTATCGACGCGCTCCCGGCGCCGGCGCCGGCGAGGATCGAGACGAGTTTCGAGTTGGGAAGGCCCGGGGAGCTCTCCGGAGGTTGATTGGCGTACAGCGCCTTCGTGACGGTGAGGAAGGCGTCGGGATCGAAGTTCGCCACGCAGGCAGCGGCGTTCTCTGCCCTCGACGAGTAGCGCGTGCCCTGCGAGCTCGCATCGAGGAAGGCGAGCGGATGGATCTCCACGGTCGCCTTCCCGGCGGCGACCCACTTGTCGATCTGGTCGAGATTGGTCGTTTCGAATTCGTTGCAGTACGGGCACTGGTAGTCGATGAACTCGACGATGTTCGCCGTTGACGTCATCTTCGACTCGTCGGTCGCCACCGGGGTCCCCTTGGCCTTGACCGCCGGGGTTCGCACGGCCGTGATCTTGCCGTCCTTGCCCGTCATCAGGATGCCGTCGCTTCCCATGTTCTTTGGTCCGTCGACGGATGCGGTCGACTTCGCGGTAATCGCGGCAGCGCTGTGGTTGTTCGTGGTCACCACCCCGATGATGACGCCGGCAACAGCAAGGACGACAACGACAACGCCAACCTGGATCAGGAGTCGATTGCGGCGCTTGCGCTTCTGCGCGTGCTCTCGAAATGCCGCGGCTTGCGCACGGGCGTGATTTCGCTTTTCATCTCGCGATGTCGGCTCGGAATTGGTCACGTGAATCCTCAGCTATAGATATTGCAAAACATTGAGTCGTGCCTGGAACAGCACCGCCACCACGATGTAGGAGACCAGAGTGATCAACGGTACCCAGGTCAATGCGCTCGCGAAGACTTTCGTCGCGCGCGGGCTCACCCGGATGTTGCCCGTCTTCAGGTTGTAGAGCGACAGGCTCCAGAACATCGGGATGGTGAATGTCCACACGAGGGCGCACCAGAGGCAGAGCGTTCCGAGGACGTAGATGCTCGTGCCGATCAGGAAGATCACGAAGGCGAGGGCGAAGACGACTCCGAGATTGAAGGCGATCCAAAACCAGCGGCGGAAGGTGGCACCGAACAGGATCGCGATCCCGATCACGATCGGCACCGTGAATGCGCCAAGCCCGATCAGCGGGTTCGGAAAGCCGAACAGCGAGCCCTCCCAGGAGCCGAGGTTCTTGCTGCACTGGACGAAAAGGCTGAAGTCGCAGCTCTGCGCGGCTCCGGTGGTCTTCGAGTTCACGTCATCGAACGTCAGGTTCATGGATGCGGTGAGGCCCGCGAGCCCGGCGAGGATCAGGAAGATCCCGAGGGCGAGCGGACTCTCGCCCGCCGCGCGCTGGGGAGCGTCGACCGTGTCTGTTCGACCGCTTCGGATCGCGAGGATGAGCGCCGCGACCGCGAGGATCACGAGCACGATCGAGAACCAGCTCACGTTCGTGACGACGACCAGGATCTGGAACACCGTGCCAACAGCGGTGACAACGACGAGTCCGATGGACCAGCCCCGGCCGTAACGAGCCCCGGCCAGACGCGATACCGCCGCAACGAGAACCACGGCGAAGAAGATAATGCTCACGGCGACCGACGGGACTCCGAGCGCCGCATCCACGCCACTCAGGATCGAGTGGGGGCTGAGGGCCGCGAGGTAAAGGATCGCGGCGACGAAGGCGACGATGACACCCGCGCCGCTGACAACGGCCGATTGAACTGCTCCGGAAGAACGAGTTGGTGTGGCCGCGTCTGTCACCATCGGATTATTGCATGCCCCAAATACAGCTATCTGCCAATGCGTGCGATAATTTGATGTAGTCAACCGAGCCGCGCTCGGATTGGCGCCAAAACAGCTTTACCGGGCACAAAACCGGGCCACTCGCTCAGTCCTCTGGATACAGACATCTACGAATGAAGCAGTGTCGGATAGCAAGTTCCGCAAGATAGCAACAGATGGATCGGGCCGATTCGGCAGATCCGCGGGTTGCAAAGGATTAGTAGCGCGATTTCTTAGTTGAAATGAGCGCTCGAGAGAGTACCCGGTGGGCGGCGCGGTCGCCCATACGGCCAGGGAGTGCACCAGCAATGGTGAAAACAAACGAAAATTCAGTAGCCCCAGAGCCCAAGAAGCGTCTTTTCGGAGGCCGAAGGGCGAAAGCTGAGGCCGCGGTCGTTCCGGCGGCCGTGCCAGAAGCCGCACCAGAAGCCGTAGTTGAGACGCCGGTGGTTGTCGAGGCGCCTCAGGTAGTCGAGGCGCCACAGGCAGAGACACCACCCGCAGCAGGGACCGAACCTCCCGCCAAGAAGGCACCGCGCAAACGCGCCGCACCCAAGTCGGCGGCAAAGTCGACCGCAAAGTCGGCGGCCGAGCACGTGTCTGCAGATGTGGAAACGGGTGTGACCGAACCGGTCGACGTGCCAAGCGAGAGCGAAGCCGCGCCGAAGGCCCCCGTCCGTCGCCGGCCTCCGCTGCCCGCGACATCCCTCCTGTTCCAGGCACCGGACATCGCGCCACTGCCACCGCTCCCGCGCCAGAGCAACAACAGTGGCGGAAGCAATAACGCGAACAATCGCGACCAGGCGGAGGCAGACGAGAACGCTGCCGGCGTCCGTCGCCGTTCGCGCCGTCGTCCGGGCGAGGAGCCCCGCGAGGGCGACAGTGATCCGAACGTCGTCGTCAAGGTTCGTGAGCCACGCCAGCCGCGCAAGCAGCCGGAGCTCATCACCGAGCCGCAGCGCGTCAAAGGCTCGACCCGTCTTGAGGCCAAGAAGCAGCGCCGTCGTGACGGACGGGATGCCGGTCGCCGTCGTCCGGTCGTCACCGAGGCAGAATTCCTCGCCCGCCGGGAGAGCGTGGACCGACTCATGGTCGTCCGCTCATCGATCGGTCGCATCCAGATCGGTGTCCTCGAAGACGGCGTCCTGGTCGAGCACTACGTCGCGAAGGCCGCGGAGGCGAGCCTCATCGGCAACGTCTACCTCGGTCGCGTTCAGAACGTTCTTCCGAGCATGGAGGCGGCGTTCGTCGACATCGGTCGCGGCCGCAACGCCGTCCTGTACTCGGGCGAAGTGGACTGGGATGCCGCGGCGGCCGAGAGCGACGGCGGCAAGAACCAGCCGCGTCGCATCGAGCTCGCACTGAAGCCAGGCGATCGCGTCCTCGTGCAGGTCACGAAGGATCCGGTCGGCCACAAGGGTGCACGCCTCACCAGCCAGGTGAGCCTGCCGGGCCGCTACCTCGTCTACGTGCCGAACGGTTCGATGAACGGCATCAGCCGCAAGCTTCCAGACACCGAGCGCGCCCGCCTGAAGACGATCCTCAAGCAGGTCCTGCCCGAAAACGTCGGCGTCATCGTGCGCACGGCCTCCGAGGGCGCGACCGAGGAGCAGCTGACGCTCGACGTCAACCGACTCACCAGCCAGTGGGCCGAGATCAGCCGCCTCGTCGAGACGTCGCAGGCGCCGATCCTCCTGCACAGCGAACCGGACCTTCTGGTCAAGATCGTTCGGGATGTCTTCAACGAGGACTTCCAGAAGCTCGTCATCTCGGGCGACGACGCCCAGGCCACGATCGAGAACTACCTTCGCTCTGTGGCTCCCGACCTGCTCGATCGGGTCGAGCGGTACGAGGGCCAGGGCGACGCGTTCGACACCTACCGAATCTCAGAGCAGATCGAGAAGGCGCTCGATCGCAAGGTCTGGTTGCCCTCCGGTGGCTCGCTCGTGATCGACCGCACCGAGGCCATGACGGTCGTCGACGTCAACACGGGCAAGTTCGTCGGATCCGGCGGAAACCTCGAAGAGACCGTCACCAAGAACAACCTCGAGGCGGCCGAGGAGATCGTTCGCCAGCTGCGCCTGCGTGACATCGGTGGGATCATCGTCGTCGACTTCATCGACATGGTGCTCGAGTCCAACCGTGATCTCGTGCTTCGCCGGCTCGTCGAGTGCCTTTCGCGCGACCGCACCAAGCACCAGGTCGCCGAGGTCACCTCACTCGGACTCGTCCAGATGACTCGCAAGAAGCTCGGACTCGGCCTGATCGAGTCGTTCAGCGAGCCGTGCGAGCACTGCGCGGGTCGCGGCATCATCATCCACCACGACCCGGTTACGCGTCATCGCCAGACCGCTCAGCCGGCTCTCGAGGGCAGCAGCAACGGCGGTGGGCGTCGAGGTCGCGGCGGCAAGGGTCCGGCATCCTCGGGTCCTGCGGCAACGGCCCCGCGCAACAACGGCTCCGCGCCCACGGGCGGAACGCACGCAATTACCGAGGATGTGCGCAAGGCGCTCGCCCAGGTCGCTGCGAGCACGGTGCACGGTGACCACGAGAACAACGAGAACGTGACGGCTCCGGATGTCGCACCCGCGATCGAAGCCGAAAAGTTTGAGGCCGAAAAGTTTGAGGCCGAGAAGCCTGATGCGCGAAAGCCCGAAGCCGAGCAGTCGAAGGTCGAGCAGGCCTCGGTTGCCGCCGCGGAAGCCGCGGTCGCGATCCTCGACATTCCTGTTGCGAAGTCGTCGCGTTCGTCGCGTCGGATCAGCACCAAGGATGCCGAGCAGATTCTCGACTCGGTTCTCGAGGCGCTTCCCGAGCCCAAGCAGCCGGGGCAGGGACGCTCGCGCGTCTCGCGCCGGGCAACAAGTTCGGGCTCAGGCATCGTGACGAGCGGGCCCACCAGCGAGTAGTTTGGGCGTCGTGGTCTAACATGACGAAATGACAACAATGCTCGACAACGAGGTCGAGGTCACCAACCCCTGGCGTGGACCATTCGGCGTCGGGGGCGCGGTGGCCGTCATCCTGGTCGTCTCGACGCTCATCACCGAGATCGTCAACGCGGCGACGTCCATCGGATATCTCAACGGTGTGGATGTCGTGGAGTACCTGGGTGCCCTGGCCTCCCAGATCGGCATTGGCGTCGTCCGCGACATCCTCTTCGGCGTCGGCATCGTCCTCACGCTCCGTTTTTTCGCCTCCATTCCGATTCGAGCCGGTGCGGTTCACGGGGGATGGCGGCACCTGGTTTCGCGCATCCTCCTGGCTGCCGGCGGCGGCGGCGCGACCGTATTCGTTGGTTTCGTAGTCGCGGTGGTCGTCGCTGCGTTCGGCCCGGGCCAGTACCCATTCGGGTACGACTTCCAGCCAACATTCGACGGCTACTCGATTGGCAACGGAATCCTGAGCGCGCTCGTCACGGGCCTGCTTGCGTTCGTGAGCGGAGTGCCTGTCGTGGGACTGGTCTTGCTCTGGCTGCGACTCTTCGGCCGTGATGCCGGGTCGGCCGAGCGTCGCGCCTAGAGCCCACGTTTCTCGCGCTGGGAGACTCGCAGGCCGCTCGCCTGAAGTCGCTCGACCAGTTCCCGGACACCCACCGGCTGCGCGCCCATTGCGACCAGCTCGTGCCATTTGCGCTCGGGCACGTCGTAGTGGTCGTGGTCGAAGGCGCGCCTCGGGATGCCGGCTCGAGCCGCGAAGTCGTGCAGTTCGTCGAGGTCCGAGTCGCTCACGATGTGCGCCCACAGCGTGTCGTGCGCGGGCCAGATCGGCTGGTCGATGAGGACGGTCACGGTTGCGGAACTGCTTCCCGCC